>NZ_AKJJ01000005.1:0-20955 GCF_000282395.1 Pseudomonas sp. GM55
CGACCCCGCCGATATTGGCGGCCAGGCTGGTGACCCCGCCGGTCAGGCCGATCAGTTCCTTGGGCGCCACCTCTGACACAGCCGCCCACGACGACGAGGCGATGCCCTGGGCGAAGAAGGCGATGGTCAGCACGGCAATGCAGATCACGTTCGAGTCGGTGAAATTCACCAGGACGATCGACATCCCCAGCATCGATCCGACGACCAATGGCAGCTTGCGAGCGAAAGACATTGAATAGCCGCGACGGATCAGCAGGTCGGAGATAATCCCAGCCAGCAGAATGCCAACTGTTGCACCCACGAACGGCAGAACCGCGAAGATCCCGGCCTTGATCATGGTCAGCTTGCGCTCTTCGATCAGGTACGTCGGGAACCAGGTCAGGAAGAAGTACAACGCCGAAGTGCTGGCGAACTTGCCGATGCAAATCGCCCAGATCTGCCGATAGCTGAACAGCTCGGCGATCTGCCGCCAGTTGAATTTGGTACGTTCCTGACTGCTCTTGACCAGGCCACCGCCGGATTCGATGTACTTCAGTTCTTCCTTGCTGACTTTTTTGCAGTTCAGCGGATCGCGGTACAAGTACAGCCAGGCCACACCGAAGACAATGCCTAGTGCCCCGGTGCTGTAGAACACATGGCGCCAGTCATAGGTTGTCGCCAGCCATAACAGCACGCCGGTAAACAGTGCCGTGCCCAGATACTGGCCGCACACGTAAATGCTGCTGGCCATGCCCCGTTCCCGGGCTGGGAACCACACCGTCACCGCGCGGCTGTTGGCCGGAAAGGCCGGCGCCTCCATGGCGCCGACCGCCAGGCGCAGCCCGAACAGCGACGCGAAGCCCGTGGCGAAGCCCTGGCACACGGTGACGGTCGACCAACTGATCAGCGATACACCGTAGGTAAATCGGGAGCCGAAGCGATCGGCCACAAACCCGGCGGGCACCAGGGCGAGGGCGTAAGTCCAGGCAAACGCGGAAAAAATCAGGCCCATTTCGATCTTGTCCAGGCCCAGATCTTTGGCAAGGAACGGTGCCGCAATCGAGATGTTCACCCGGTCGATGTAGTTGATGATGGTTGCAATCAGCAATAGCGAGAGCATGAACCAGCGCCGACGCGTTGGCAGTCGCTGAGGCAGCACGGCGTCCCGGGCGCCGACACCCACCGACGGCGCGGTGGACGGGGAGGTTTGCGAGTTCGACATGAGTAGACCTTTTTATTGTTAGAAGAATCGAGATGTTCGCGCGTAGCCGAATCCGATGCCTCCGAGGCCGGGGCAGAGCAATCGCTACTTGAATGAGAGGCGCGGACAGCAGCTGTCAGGCGCTCAGATACGCCTTCGGCCAAGGGCATTCGGGGGAGGGGTCGAGAGGGAGAAAAGCTTGTTCATGGGTGCGCACCTTTTGATTGTTTTTGGAAGGGTCGGGCTGCATTGGTTGTCACAGTGGTCGTACAACCATCGAAAATCAACGAAGGCGTTAGATCGTTTTTTCTCTTCAAAACAGCCGTTAACGCAGGTGTCCAAGAAAAATAAAATCAGCAATTTTCTATTTTTCAGTTAAATATGAACATTAACTATCTGATTTATATGGTTTTAATATTTTTTATTGAGCGTCGTTTTTTGGACAGTCGACGTAGCACACACACATACAATCATTTTTCGGATTGCCGGTGTCATCCTATGACATGTTGATATTCAACCGTGTCCGCCCACACAATCACCCACGTCGCCGCCTGCATCCCGGCGCGACGACAACCTGTCCATGTACCTGTCGAGGATCCTCAGGAGATGTCGTCACCGAGCCGAGTACCCACCTATGTCATGCAGCAACGCAGCGAACTGACAGACTTCTATATCCGCGACAAAAAGGGACGGCACGCCGAAACCAGCCCGCATCGCCATGAGTACTTTCAGATCCAGGTCAACCTGGGTGGCGATACCGTGCAGCACATCGGCAACGTCGTGCGTCCGTTTCCGCGCAACACGCTGGCCTTCATCCTGCCGCATCGCGTGCATGTGATTCCGCATCCAGCCGACAGTAATTTCATGGTGATCAATTTTTCCCAGACCTTTCTGCTGCCGCACTTGCAGTGCGACCCGATGGATCTAGAGGAAGTCTCGATTCTCTTGGCGCCTGAGTTGTCGCCGTTCCGCTTTCAGGAACATCTGGATTTCATTCTGGGCGATGAGGATTTCAGCAGCGTTTGTGCCTTGATCAAACAGATGCGAGTGCTGGATGGAAACCGTCAGTTCGGCACCCGCGAGATGCTCAAGGGGTTGCTTCTGCAAATGGTGGGGAGCGTCTGTGCCTTGTACGCCGAGCCGCTCAAACGGTTGGCCGAAGAAAATGCCGCTGAAGCCAGCCGACGCGACGCACTGAGCAGGATGTCCGAATACTTGCGCAAGAATATCGCTGACCCCGATCTCAACCTGATCAAGGTTGCTGCCGCGACCTACCTTTCACCGACGTACCTGACGCACTGGTTGCGCAAGGAAATCGGCAAGACTTTCACGGAGCTGGTACTCGAGCGCAGGATGCACGCGGCGCGCAATTTTTTGCTCAATGGAACACGACCCGTGGGGGAGGTGGCGAGATTATGCGGTTTCGCTGATGAAGCTTATTTCTCCCGGCGTTTTCGCCAGATACATGGCCAGCCTCCGGGACAATTCAGACGCCAGCAACTCAATCCCGACACGCCGCAATCGCCGTCCAATACGTGAAGATTGTCGGGCAGAAAGTTCTGCTCAGACTCAACGAAATTTGGGATATACGATCCTGTATCTCACTAAATAACCCGGGGCGATTCAGGTGAGTTTGGTTTGAGTACAAAAAGGCCCGAGATGGGCCTTATACTGTTTGGCGGAGTTTGATTCTAGAGTTGGTTTTCCGTAGCCGATAAGCCAACTGGTTGACTAGGCTTTACCGTATTTTCTCGGGCAAGCTCAATGCACTTCAATGCCAAAATGGTTGTCGGGTCGACCAATGCAATCTCATGATTTTTGATCATGTAAGATTCGCTATGCTCCAGCACCAGAGGTAGCTCCGTACATCCCAGGATGAGTACATCAGCGCCCAGTTCACATAAGTGCTCTACGGCGGTTAGGAGCTGGTCTTTGCATATACCCTCTGTAAAACCTGCTTTGATGCCATGATCTCCGTATATCGACTCCATAACCAACGCTTGGTAATCCATACCTGGGGTAATTAATTGAAGCCCTGCTTGCCGAGCAGCCTCGTGGTAAACCTGACTTTTGATTGTGCCGGACGTCGCAAGCAGCCCGACGGATTTTCCGGCACCGTACCGCTGCACGATGGCGTCTACTGTCTCTGTAAGCATATTCACAATAGGTACACGCAGGTGCGCCTGGATGCGCTCTACAAATGCGTGAGCCGTATTGCATGGAATCGCGATGGCATTGGCTCCAGCACTTTCAAGTCGCTTGCACGTTGCGTACATCGCCATCGTCGGATCGGTTTCGTCATACAGCAGATTGGCTGTGCGATCAGGAATCTGGGGGTTTTGTTCCACTACCATTTTGATGTGTTCCTGATCGCGGCCTGCGGGTGTATGCGCGACGACCTTGCCCATGAAATCGACCGTTGCTGCCGGGCCCACTCCACCTACAATTCCAAGCTTGAAAGGCGGACGGGTCGACTGGCCTTTCTCCAAGGTGGCGAAAGCGGCATAAATCTCGTTGATGTCCAGGACAGTCAAGCCACGCCGTTGAAGATCCCCGCAGACCAACGAGAGCTCAGTCATGCCAGGCAGGATGATTGTGGCCCCCTGATCCTGAACCGACAGGCAGGCCTGATAAACACATTCAAGTGGTACCCCGTCAAGGAATCCATCTTTGATGCCGTTAATCCCGTACATGGCATCCATTAACCCCGATTGCTCGTTATCGTTTGGATAAACGAGCTTGAAGTCATTGCCGAAATAGCGCTCAAACAGACCGGAGTGCCGAACGTAGTCGGACGCGATGATTCCCAACGTACTGCCGTGTTCAGCGACATGATTAATGTGCTTGCGTAACGCGGCCATCATATCCAGAACGGGTATCCCAATTTCCTCTTGGATCTCCTCCCGAAATGTGTGACTGGCAAAACACGGCAGTAAGACTGCATTGACTTCGCTTGCCTCGAATGTCTGGCAAACCTGAAATACGTAGAACTTTCTGGAGGTCATGCTGGCACCCTGATCCAGGGGCATCAGCACGTCTTTGAACGGGTGTTGTTCAAACAGAAAGTGATAGCGACCTTGATCCTCCAAAACAGCTCTGGACTTCACCAACTTGTAGAACAGATCGCCGCCGGCCAGTGAGCCAAGCCCGCCGACGATACCTAGTTTGCGAGCAAACGATGACCCGCTGGACGGCTTTGATTTACCTTTCATGGTTCGGTTCTCAGGCGGTGGCTACAGTGTGATTTGGGATCGGAGATTTGTTGCCAGGCGCGTCTTCAGGTTCTTCATGTGGTTCTGATTTGGCAACCACGGCCGTTGCGATGCTATTGCCAACAACGTTGGTGGCAGTTCTGGCCATATCGAGAAATTGATCGATGCCAAGGATCAGCAAAATGCCAGCTTCGGGAAGATTGAACATGGGTAACGTAGCCGCCACCACGACCACCGATGCTCGGGCTACACCCGCCATCCCCTTGCTGGTGATCATCAGTGTCAGCAAGATGAGCAGTTGCTGTGTGAAGCTCAGGTCGACGTTGTAGGCCTGAGCAATGAACATGATGGCGAACGCTTGATACATCATCGAACCATCAAGGTTGAATGAGTACCCCAACGGAAGGACGAAGCTGGATACGCGCTTGGGCGCACCAAATTTCTCCAGAGCTTCCATGGTCTTCGGATACGCGGACTCGCTACTGGCAGTCGAGAATGCCAACAGAACAGGTTCGCGGATCAGCTTACCCAGGGTAAACACCGAGCGACCCAGGAACAGGTAGCCGGCAGCGAACAACACGCACCACAGAATCACAATGCCCAAGTAGAACTCGGCAATCAGTTTTCCGTAATCGACTATCAAGCCAAGACCTTGCGTGGTGATAGCCGATGCGATGGCTGCGAAAACTCCAATTGGCGCGAAAGCCATGACGAAGTCCGTGACCTTGAACATCACCTTGGCCAGCTCTTCGATGCTATCGACAATCGTTGTATAACCAGCTCGCTTCACACCCGCCAATGCAAACCCGAAGAACAATGAAAACACAACGATTTGAAGGATCTCGTTGTTGGCCATTGCTTCAACAATGCTGCGGGGAAATACGTGACTAATGAAAACCTTGAGACTGAAATCCCCTGTGTTGACCGCCACGGGACTTGCCGCATGCTGGACAACTTCCATGTTCAGTCCCGCACCGGGTTGAAAAAGGTTGACCAGCCCCATGCCGATTGCCAACGAGACCACCGACGCGGTGACAAACCACACCATGGCTCTGAGGCCAATGCGCCCGACAGAGCGTGAGTTGCCCATGCTGGCTATGCCGCCTACCAACGTAGCGAATACCAGCGGAGCGATGATCATCTTGATCATGCGCAAAAAGATATCAGTGACCATCGAGAAGTAAGACGCGATCTCTTTGGCGTTTTGTTCGCTCCCTGCGAAATGGTGGCACGCCCAACCGACAAGCACGCCTAAGGCAATGCCAATTGCGATCCGGCGTGGAAGTTTATTTTTCTTCACGGAGCTTTCCTCAAGTGGTGTTATTAATTTTTTTACTTGGCGGGAGACAAGTTTCATTCGCCGACGATTTTTAGCGGCGAGGCTGCATTGACGATTCTAAGGACGGGTTTGAGGGGGCGTGATGAGTAATCAGGATCGCTTCATGCGGTTTTGGAATAGTTAGTGAAACTCGTGTTTGGTTGGGCGTGCCGCGCAGTACACTGCTCATTCGCAGCGTGAGGAACCAATATGCAAATCAAATGGTTGGATGATCTTCTGGCGGTCGCGGAGTGGAAGAATTTTTCTCGGGCTGCGGAGGTTCGCTGTGTGACCCAATCGGCTTTGTCGCGACGTATAAAGTCACTTGAGGAGTGGGTAGGTGCAGAGCTGGTGGATCGTGGCACCTATCCTGTTCAACTGACCCCTGCTGGCCGCACATTTTGTGAAGAAAGCCGCGAGGCATTGGCGGGGCTGATGAGGCTGCGCTCAAGCCTTCGCGAGGTGGAGCGGATGCCCGGGCGATCCATCCAGGTCACTGCCGGCCACAGCCTGTCGATGACATTCCTGCCGAAATGGCTAAAGCAATTTCAGCAGCACAACGAGCAATTCAACGCGCGGGTTGTTGCCGCCAATATTCATGATGCTGTCATAGCTCTGGAAGAGGGTAGCTGCGATCTGATGATCGTCTATCAACACCCCTTAGCGCCCATTCTTCTCGACTCTGAAAAATTCGGGAGTTTGACCTTAGGGCATGACGCATTCATCCCACTGTGCGCACCTGACAAGGATGGAGCTCCGCTGTACCCCTTGCCAGGAACCTCCAACAAACCAGTGCCTCATCTAGCCTACACGGCGACGACTTTTCTAGGGCGTGTGGCCGACATCGTCATAAAGAATGGCCCGACTGCGTGCATGCTGGAGCGATGCTACGAAGCGGACATGACAATGCTATTGATGCGAATGGCAGTCGAGGGATACGGAGTAGCATGGTTGCCGCAAAGTGCGGCTATAGACGAGTTGCAGCGTGGACTGTTGGTGAAAGCGGGTGGTGATGAATGGAGTACGCGACTGGAGATACGCTCCTACTGCTCCATCACCAATGAGAATCCTACGATGCGCAACCTATGGAAAACTCTCGAAGGAGCTTCCCGTGATCTCCACGGCAAAATAGCCAATTGATCGAAGCTTCAAGGCTCGAAAAGCGTCCCTCAAATATTTGTAATGACATCTGCGCATCGGGTCATTCTGAAACGTCATCAACCGCTATTTTTTTGCATGATAGTCTCGCCGCACTTTTGAGTTGGCACTGTTCGTTCACACGATAGCGGCCACAGTGAGGAGAGATCATGCCCAGAGTTTCCCACCAAGCGTTACGCCGTTCGTTTCGCGAGCTACTGGCATCCAGTACCTGTTTCCAGACGGCTTCAGTCTTTGATCCGATGTCAGCACGTATTGCCGCCGATCTCGGTTTTGAGGTCGGTATTTTGGGCGGCTCGGTGGCATCCCTCCAGGTTCTAGCTGCACCGGATTTCGCGCTGATTACCCTTACTGAGTTTGTCGAACAAGCGACCAGGATTGGTCGTGTGGCTCAGCTATCCATCATCGCTGACGCCGATCATGGATATGGTAATGCACTCAATGTTATGCGCACGGTTCAGGAGTTGGAGCGCGCAGGAGTAGCAGCACTGACGATCGAAGACACTCTGCTACCGGCTCAATTTGGGCGCAAATCAACAGACCTCATCAGCACTGCTGAGGGGGTAGGCAAGGTGAGAGCTGCTCTAGAAGCACGTGTCGATCCGGAGCTCACGATCATTGCTCGAACCAATGCCTCAGCCTTACCGGTACAGGAGGTTGTGTATCGCACACGGGCGTATGAACAGGCCGGTGCCGACGGTATTTGCATGGTCGGTATTTATGACTTCGAGCACCTGGAGCAGATTGCGGAACATCTCACGATCCCGTTAATGCTCGTGACCTATGGCAATCCAAGGCTCAACGACAACGAACGTTTGGCCAAACTGGGCGCACGAATCATCGTCGCCGGTCATAGCGCCTACTTCGCATCCATTAAGGCGACCTATGACTGCCTTCGCGAACAGCGCCAGCTCACTCGCAGCACTTCAAATCTCAGCGCTACTGAGCTGGCATATACCTACACGTTGCCGGAGTCATATCTGAGTTGGGCGAGAGATTTCATGGATGTTCAGGAGTGACTTGATTACGTAATTCACCTTTTGCTTAGCGCTCTGCCAACAGGCTTTTTTCTCTCTGTTTGAATACGCAAGCATGATTTGCGCGCTGATGAAGAGCAGTCGCTTTCATGCGGTTTGGTCACCCTCGGTTGCGTATTCAGCAGTTTGCTTGCGAAGCGATTCGGAAGCTTTTTTTCTCTTCAAATGTTGGAGTAAACCCTGGCGCGTTTTCGCCACTTACCCGCTTTGGCCTTGGCAGGCGACGTACGCAAAGGTGAAATAGGATGAATGCTTCTTGCCGGTTAATTTCTGTCTTGGAGGGTAGCTATCGACCTTGGGTTACAGGTTGATGCGACAGTCTGAACAAAACCCTCAGCGGACGCTGCTTTGCTCCGGAGAAGCTCAAATGATCAAGTCGCAAGCTCTGGTAGCCATCACGCAAATTATGATGCTGGAGTGCAATGGCTGGGTTCCCAATAATCCGCGTCTCCCGGTGCTCGTGTACCCCAACGCGATTGCCGAGCAAGGCAGCGATTTGGCAGCTCTGTTCGAGAAAACTTTCAGCACCAACGGCTGGCCTCCACAATGGCGTAATGGTGTTTACAGCTATCACCATTATCATACTGAAGGCCATGAAGTGCTTGGCATCGCCAGCGGCCATGCACGCTTGATGCTCGGTGGCCCCAATGGCTTTGTACTGAACGTCAGCGCAGGCGATGCGTTGCTATTACCCGCAGGCACAGGCCACTGCAATTTAGCCTCCAGCGACAACTTTCTGGTTGTCGGCGCTTACCCGCCGAGGCAGCAAGCCGATATATGCCGTGAGGCACCGAGCAAGGTGCAACTGGAGACCATCGACAAGCTGCCTTTTCCGAGTCAAGACCCGGTGCAGGGCTTGCGCGGTGCCGTCTCGAAGTATTGGGTGAGCCATCGCGTACAGTGAAATCGTATGTTCCAAAGTCACGCAGAGCAGCAGGTAATATCCACTGACGCTCAAGTGCTTTTGGCTTTACGACCACGCGTGTTCGGTTTCACTGGCACGCTTTTCCCGTACTCGCTCCACCATAACGCGAGTGCCTCCATCGTCGGCCCGAGCGCACGGGCCTTTGCCGTCATCTCATATTCCACGCGCGGGGGCACTTCCGCGAACACTGTTCGCGATACCAGGCCATCGTTTTCGAGCTCACGAAGTTGTGCCGTCAGCATATGTTGGGTGATGCCATTAATCGCTTTGCGCAGTTCTCCGAAACGATAAATTCGCTGGTTCAACAACCACATGATTTCCAGCTTCCACTTGCCTGAGAGGAGCGCAAATGCACGGCGCATTTCCTCATGCATGTTGATTTGATCGTCACCATTAGTCTGGTTTTCCATACTAAGCACCACTTTTTCATCCTGCTTGTAGCTTTTCATATTAGGCGACATCTTTGACCTAAGTCGACGCATTAACGCTTGCTTAGGAAAACTCCATGATCGAAAACTATATTTATTGGATCAGTACAACATTGTTGTCGTTGCTGTATCTGGCCTCGGCGACGATGTACCTGGTTAAAAGAGACTGGGCTCGTCATGCATTCGCCGACCTCGGCTATCCCGCCTATCTCGTGCCGATCCTCATTGCAGTGAAGATCCTGGCGGTGGCCGCCATTCTGTTGCGCATCAACGTGCCGCTTAGCGACCTCGCTTACGCCGGCATGCTTTATCACCTGCTGCTCTCGGCATTAGCACACATCAATGTCCGCAAGCCTCGTGGTGCCTTGCCGGCGGCTATTTGCCTGGTGTTTTTGGTCGCTTCTTTCCTCACCCAAAACGCTGCTCGTGACGTGTCGTCACCCTACGGGCAAGTAATAACGGCACATCAAGTAACCCCTAGATAACTGGAGATAAAAATGTCCCGACTCAATGGGAAAGTAGCCATCGTCACTGGAGCCGGCCGTGGTATCGGCCGCGCTACTGCCAAGCTTTTTGCAAGAGACGGCGCGAAAGTGGCGGTCGTTTCACGGACGGCTGAAAATGTTGCTGGCGTTGTTGCTGAGATCCAGGCGGCGGGCGGCATCGCGCTCGGCGTAGTCTGTGATATCGCCGATCCGGCTCAGATCAAAGGCGCCGTTGAAAAGGTGGTGGCTGAATATGGCCGGATCGACATTCTTGTGAACAATGCCTTCGACCCCTCAGTCGTCTCTTCGTCGGTTCTCGATCTGTCGGTCGAGCAATTGCAACGCAATCTAGAGATGGGGCCGATTGCCTATCTACGGACGATGCAAGCCTGCTACCCCCACCTCAAAGCCAGCGGGGAGGGTAGGGTCATCAACTTTGCATCGTTGGCCGGAGTCATCGGCTTGCAGGGTTATGCCCCATACAACATGGCGAAGGAGGCGGTACGTGCCTTGACCCGCTCGGCGGCAAGGGAGTGGGGCGCTGACAAGATCACGGTAAACAATGTCATGCCGGTCGCTGATACTTGGGGGGGGGCTGGAGCCGATATGCCTGCACCCACTAACGCACTTGGCCGTTATGGATCACCCGAAGAGGACATTGCGCCGGTCGTGCTGTTCCTCGCCAGCAAGGATGCACAATTTCTGACGGGGTACAGCCTGACACCAGACGGTGGCCAAATCATCGACAGCGCACGCTGACCGTCACGCCTTAACTCCGAGCGAATGTTCAACCGAAACCACAAGACATGCCTTGCCGTGCCTTGTGGTTATTTCAAGCGATGTTCGCCACCGCAAGAGACTCTCGCGATGTTGCGCGTGCAGCCAGGAAGGCAAGAACGGCCGCCACGCCCAGTAAGGTGGCGCTCAACTCGAAGGTCGCTCGATAGCCGCTTGAGTCAAAGACCAGCCCGCCAACGGTTGCGCCAGATGCAATGGCCAGTTGGATGATCGCTACCATTAACCCGCCTCCTGCTTCAGCAGCGTCTGGCAACGTTCTCGCCAGCCATGTCCACCACCCTACGGGCGCGGCAGTCGCAACCAGTCCCCATAGGCCAAGCAAGACGGTCGTGGTGGCCGCCGAGCTACCGAATGAAACCAGCGTCAGTGCAATCACCGCCATCAAGATCGGGATGACGATGAGGGTACGATGCAGGCCATTTTTCAAAAACGGTTCAATCAGGAAGGTTCCAGCGAGGCCCGCCAGACCCAGCACGAGCAACATCAGCGACAGCATGGAAACACTGACGTGCGTTACCGTTTCAAGGAAGGGGCGCAAATAGGTAAACAGCATGAACTGCCCCATGAAAAAGACGCTGACCGCCACCATGCCTAACGCGACCGGTAGGCTTTTCACCAACCTGAAGACGTTTCCGGTGCCTGAGCCGCTGTGCGATTTCATCGCTGGAAGGCTTAAAAACAGCCAGACACAGGCGACTATCGCGACTGGGATGACGCACAAGAATGCACCGCGCCAGCCAATCAAGGCACCGAGAAAACTGCCCAATGGCGCTGCAATCACCGTCGCCAAAGCGTTGCCGCCGTTAACGATTGCCATGGCCCGTGTGACCTGATCATCAGGTACCAGGCGCATGGCCGTCGCCGCCGATAATGACCAGAATCCACCGATTGCCACTCCGATCAGTGCTCGTCCGACCATGAAGACCCAGTAGTTCGGCGCGAACGCGACCACCGTTCCGGAAAGAATCATCATCAGTGTTAGTGAAAGAAGTAGCGGTTTACGGTCAACCCGTGCCGCCACCAGCGGGATAAGAAGGCTGGTGAACAAGGCAAACAGCCCCGAAACGGAGATCCCCTGACCGGCTTGCCCCTCGGTGATATGCAGATCTACGGCAATTGGTGTCAGCAGGCTGACGGGCATGAACTCCGATGCCACGAGCACGAAGGCGGCGAGCGACATGGCGAATACGGCGCCCCATGATTTATGGGGCACTGGGAGGAGGTGATCAGTCATTGCTTGAATCCTGTATTGCGCGAAGCGTTGTAGCCCCGAGGGCGAGGCTACGAGAGAACCGATGCCCGGCCAGGGCACCGACCGGGCTACTTCAGGTTGCTTTTGAAGAACGTGGTCAACTTGGCGAATGGTATGAGGCTGACCCGGTCGTAAAGATCCACGTGTCCGGCATCTGGAATAATGAGCAGCTCTTTAGGCTCGGCAGCCCGCTTGTAGGCATCTTCACTGAACTCGCGTGAGTGAGCCTGGTCGCCAGCAATAAACAGCAGTGGGCGCGGAGAGATGGTCTCGATGTCATTGAACGGGTAGAAGTTCATGAACTTCACGTTGCTGGTCAGCGTCGGCATGGTGGTTGTCTGCGGCGTTGCGCCTGCCGGAGTGACCTCACCTCGTGGGGTGCGATAGAAGTCGAAGAACTCGTCGCCTACTTCGTTGCCGGTCAGTTTGAGCGGCGTGCCGCCGGTGTAGCGGATTTCGCTACCCTGGAATTCCGCATTGCGTTGCTCGGACGCTTCGCGAATGATCTGCTGGCGTTGTTCGAGAGTCACGGCGTGTTTGAGTCCGTTACGGTTGGCCGCACCCATGTCATACATGCTGACGGTGGCGATTGCCTTCAGGCGTGGATCGATCTTGGCCGCGCTGATGGCGAAGCTGCCACTGCCGCAGATGCCGATGACGCCAATACGCTCACGGTCGACTATGGGTCGAGTGCCGAGAAAATCTACGGCGGCACTGAAGTCTTCTGCGTAGATATCTGGCGAGACTGCCTGACGAGGTGTGCCTTCGCTCTCACCCCAGAAAGACAAGTCCAGCGACAGTGTGACAAAGCCCTGCTCGGCCATTTTGGTGGCGTACAGGTTTGCGCTCTGCTCCTTCACCGCCCCCATGGGATGGCCGACGATGATGGCGGCATTTTTCGCTTTGGGGTCGAGGCCCTTCAGGGTGAACAGGTTTCCCGCTACCTTCATACCGTATTGATTCTTGAAGGTGACCTTTTCAACGGTCACTTTCTCGCTTTTGTAGAAGTTGTCCGCGCCGTTGGACATATTGGCTCCCATTGAGGAAAAAGAGGTAACGAGCAGCCCCAGGGCTAGTAAAATTCCTTTCACTGGATATTCCTTTCGATTGCATGGTTGTTCGCTGGAGTTTTTGACTCAGGCGTTTAGTCAGCCAACGTGGCGTTGTCGATCACGAAGCGGTACTTGACGTCGCCCTTGAGCATTCGCTCATAGGACTCGTTTATCTGATCGGCTCGAACCAGTTCGATGTCGGCGACGATGCCGTGCTCGGCACAGAAATCCAGCATCTCCTGGGTCTCGGGAATACCGCCGATCATCGAGCCGGCAATCGTTCGGCGCTTCATGATCAGGTTGAATACGTTCGGCGACGGATGTGGTGATGCGGGCGCACCCACGAGAGTCAGCGCGCCATCGCGCTTGAGCAGCACCAGGAAGGCATCGAGATCGTGCGGGGCTGCGACGGTGTTGAGAATGAAGTCAAAGCTCTTGGCATGCGCGGCCATTTCTTCAGCATTGTGCGACACGACAACCTCGTCGGCACCCAATTGCTTCGCCGCCTCGCGCTTGGACTCCGAGGTAGTGAACGCAACGACGTGGGCGCCCATCGCGTGGGCCAGCTTGATGCCCATGTGGCCCAGGCCACCAATGCCGACCACGCCGATTTTCTTGCCTAGCCCGGCGTTCCAGCGACGGAGTGGGGAGTAGGTGGTGATGCCCGCACACAGCAGAGGCGCGACAGCGGCCAGTTGTTCTTCGGGATGGCGGATGCGCAGAACGTAACGCTCATGCACCACGATGTTTTGCGAGTAGCCGCCGAGCGTCCAGCCGGGTGCGTCCGGGGTCGGGAAGTTGTAGGTGCCGATCATGTCGTCGCAGTAGTTTTCCAGGCCTGTGTCACAGTCGTCGCAGTGTTTGCAGCTATCGACGATGCAGCCCACGCCGACCAGATCACCAACTTTAAAATTTTTTACATGCGGGCCCACCGCCGATACACGACCTACAATCTCGTGCCCCGGAACACAGGGAAACTGCGTACCAGCCCACTCAGCGCGCACTTGATGCAAATCCGAATGGCAGATGCCACAGAAGGCGATATCGATCTGAATATCATGGAGGGCCGGCTCGCGGCGGTTGATCTGTATTGGCTCAAGGGGTTTGTCGCCCGCGTGAGCACCATAGGCTTTTACAAGCATGGGAAAGTCCTGAATGGTGGTGTCGGATGATCATTCTCCGGCTCTGCCCAGAGACTCAGTAGAGCAATCCGCTTGATTACTTGCCTGATCCTATGAGTCTTGGCTTTTTTGCAGGACGGTCGCCAGCTGGCGAGTTAGAGTTCAGCGAAGAGGTACAAGACGAACATGACGATCAATCACGAAACTGCCGCTGTACATACACCACCCCAAGAAGCGCTTGCGCATACCATTGCTGCTCGGATCTCAAAGCCTGGTGACTACGCTACTTCGATTGCTGGCCTGGGCTTTTATCGGCGCGAGCATCCTTCTCCCCCCGTCGTTTGCATGGTCGAGCCGAGCATCATTCTTGTCGCTCAGGGCGAGAAGCAGCTGTGGGTAGGCGGCGAAGGTTATCCATATGACACGTCGCGATTCCTGGTTACGTCATTGGACTTGCCAGCCAATTCAGAGGTGCTTGCTGCAAGCCCGGAAAAGCCATGCCTGGGGCTGACTTTGAAACTCGATTTGCGCATGCTGGCTGAGCTGATATCGCAAAGTGACCTGCCGCCAATCCGGGATCGATCAGTTTCGAAAGGGGTAGGAATTGGTTCAGTGACCCTGGCAATGCTGGCGTCATTCGAGCGCTTGTTGGCACTGCTCGATGAACCGGAGTCCATCCCTGTTCTCGCACCCTTGATCCAGCGCGAGATTCACTACCGTCTCTTGCAAAGTGATCAGGCAGGCAGACTACGACAAATCACATCCGTTGATGGCCAGGGTTACCGGATCGCCAAAGCCATCGATTGGCTGAAGTTGAATTACACCTTGGCGCTTCGCGTCGAGGAACTTGCTGCCCGAGTGCAGATGAGCACACCGACTTTTCACCACCACTTTCGCCAACTCACCGCAATGAGCCCCTTGCAGTACCAGAAATGGCTGCGATTGAATGAGGCGAGGCGATTGATGCTCAATGAACATCAGGACGTATCCAGTGCGGCTTTCAAGGTCGGCTATGAAAGCCCGTCCCAGTTCAGTCGCGAGTACAGCCGCCTGTTTGGTGTGCCCCCCAAGCGGGATATTGCGGTGTTGCGAGGGCAGGGGTAGCGGCATAAATGCGCGCATGAGCGGCGCTTGAACGGCAAGAGTGTTTGTTGGGAATCTGTCGACTGGCCGCTTTTGGCTGTGGCTATTTGCAAGCTTTCCGAGTAGAGGTCAACCAGTTCCGAGCGATCCCATAGTGTCTGTTCAGTCGTTTGATCGAGCCCATGTCAGGCAGCATTCATCTCAACGGTCGCGAAATTACCGGTCATCTGGACTGCCGTTGTTCCACCAGTAACACCACAGCTGCCCTTTGACTACAAAGTAGCGATCGTCAGGAGGGGGGGATACATGCCGCAAACGCCTCATTATTCCAAATACCGGCTTGGCTCGTACTAAACCGCAACCGGCGCCATCAGGACGGTTCTCAGCTAGCAGCGCTTGGGGGGGGCTCACAGAGGTATCTTCAGTAACTCGCCCCGGTACCTTCAAAGGCCGTTAGCACAAACTGATGAGTCAATGAACGTGCTCAGCAGCTAAGTCTATACAAGACCGACAAATGACAGAATAACTACGACAATCACAACTGCCCCGACGATGTAGATAATATTGTTCATGAAAACCACCTCTCTATCCCAATAGGATTGCGACACCACGGTGCCTAATACAAATGACACCTTCGCTCGCAGTTCCGTTCCTCGAACCAGTCTTAGAGGCGGCACCTCGCAGAAACCTCGGCTAATGGAGTGCGCCGTGGTCTTTTGTTGGACACCATCCCGTTCGTGTGGAAGGCTGATACTCTGCAAGCGCCAATTAGAATTCACGTAGCCGCTTCGATTCAGTTCTCGGCTTGTGCCAAGAATGCCTCATAAGCGTTGCCTTTGCGGTTGAAATCGGTGGGCGACTTCATCCTGCATGGACGTCGCCTAGGCAGAGGATATGGCAAACACCACGCTTGTAACCATAAAGAAAATCGGTCACTAATTGTCCACTTCTAAGACTGACGGTAAGCTGTAAATCATGAGTAAAACAGTCACTAGCTCAGCTCCGGCTCGCGGCCCGGCCGATCACGATGTACGCACTCAGATCGTCGCCGCTGCAACCGAGCACTTCAGTCGGTATGGCTACGAGAAGACGACCGTCTCCGACCTCGCCAAGGCCATCGGCTTTTCCAAGGCCTACATCTATAAGTTCTTCGAGTCCAAACAGGCAATCGGCGAGATGATCTGCGCGAACTGCCTATGCCAGATCGAGGCCGAAATCAGGGCGGCCGTCGATGAAGCTGATCACCCGCCAGAAAAGCTGCGAAGGATGTTCAAGTCCGTCGTCGAGGCCAGCCTTCGGCTGTTTTCCCAGGATCGTAAGCTCTACGAGATTGCGGCTTCGGCGGCTACTGAGCGCTGGGAAGCGACGCTCGCTTATGAGGAGCGCATCCGCGAGTTGCTTCAGGGCATCTTGCAGGAAGGTCGACAAGCCGGAGACTTCGAGCGCAAGACGCCCCTCGATGAAACTGTGATGGCGATTTATCTGGTCATGCGCCCGTACCTCAATCCGCTGCTCTTGCAGAATGGCTTCGACTACATCGACGAGGCGCCCGGACAACTGTCCAGCCTGGTACTGCGCAGCCTGTCGCCGTGACAATGCCACCTCTGTGACTATTGACTAAATTGGTCACTAGACCCAAAGTGAGAGCCCCGATCATTTCGTGTATGGGACTCTCATGCTCCGGCGTCGCTTCGTTTTACCTACCCTCATCTGCGTATTGCCGTTTGCGTTGGTCGCTTGCGGCGAGAAAGCGCAAACCGATCCACGCACCGAAGTGCCGCTGGTGCGTGTCGCCATTGTTCAGGCGGCAACCCCTGCGCCACGCTCCTACACCGGAACCGTAGCAGCGCGAGTCCAGAGTGACCTGGGCTTTCGCGTCTCCGGCAAGGTACTGGAGCGGCTTGTGGATACGGGGCAAAGCGTCAAACGCGGTCAGGCACTCATGCGCATCGACCCCGTCGATCTGAAGCTCGCCGCGCATGCGCAGCGCGAAGCGGTCGCCGCTGTACGAGCGCGCGCGCAGCAAACAAGCGATGATGAAGCTCGTTACCGCGCGCTACGAGGAACCGGCGCGATATCAGCGTCGGCCTACGATCAGTTCAAGGCTGCGGCGGATGCCGCCAAGTCCCAGCTCAGTGCTGCTCAGGCCCAGTCTGAAGTGGCCCTTAATGCGACCCGTTATGCCGAGTTGCTTGCGGACGCCGACGGTGTGGTCATGGAAACGCTGGTCGAGCCCGGTCAGGTCGTTAATGCAGGCCAGATCGTTGTACGCCTGGCTCATGCCGGGCCCCGTGAAGCGCTGATCCAGTTACCGGAAACTCTGCGCCCGGTAGTCGGCTCCGTCGCACAGGCGACACTCTTCGGTAAAGCGGGTGTCAGTGTTGCGACCAGACTTCGGCAGCTATCGGATGTCGCGGATAGCCAGACCCGCACGTTCGAAGCGCGCTATGTGCTGGAGGGCGAGCTGGCAAGCGCCCCTCTGGGCACCACCATCACCCTGCAGATTCCGAACGCGCCTTCTGTCACACAAGCAGACAGCCTGCGGGTACCGATCGGCGCCCTGTACGACGCAGGAAAGGGCCCCGGAGTGTGGCTCATCAGGGGCGAGGTGGCACAGGTTCACTGGCAGCCGGTCGTGGTTCAGTACCTCGATGAAGAGAGCGCGCGGATCTCCAGTGCGCTAAATCAAGGCGATCGGATCGTTGCGCTCGGCGCGCACCTGCTGCGCGAAGGCCAGCAAGTGCGGGTTGTGGTTCAAGGCGACGTCGCGGCGGTCGAGGGAGTTCGTCCATGAGGGAAGGTCGCTTCAACCTGTCGGCGCTCGCCGTACGCGAGCGCTCCGTCACTCTGTTCCTGGTCTGCCTGATCTCCCTGGCTGGACTCATTGCGTTCTTCAAGTTGGGGCGGGCAGAAGACCCGGCCTTCACGGTCAAGGTGATGACCATCGTCACAGCTTGGCCCGGGGCTACTGCACAGGAAATGCAGGATCAGGTCGCGGAAAAAATCGAAAAGCGCTTGCAGGAGCTGCGCTGGTACGACCGCACCGAAACCTACACGCGACCCGGTCTGGCCTTCACGACTTTGTCCCTGCTCGATAGCACGCCGCCTTCGCAGGTGCCGGAGGAGTTCTACCAGGCGCGCAAGAAGGTCGGCGACGAAGCGAAAGAGCTTCCGGCGGGTGTGATCGGGCCGATGGTCAACGACGAATATTCTGATGTCACTTTTGCCCTGTTCGCACTCAAGGCCAAAGGTGAACCACAGCGTTTACTGGTACGCGACGCGGAGACGCTGCGCCAGCGACTGCTGCATGTGCCGGGTGTGAAGAAGGTCAACATCGTCGGCGAGCAACCCGAGCGTATCTATGTCGAATTTTCACATGAACGCCTGGCAACGCTGGGTATCGGCCCGCAGGAGGTGTTCGCCGCGCTCAACGGCCAGAACGTTCTGACACCGGCGGGCTCCGTCGAAACCAAGGGGCCGCAGGTATTCATTCGCCTGGATGGCGCGTTCGACGAATTGCAGAAGATCCGCGACACGCCGATTGTGGCGCAGGGCCGCACGCTGAAACTGTCGGACGTCGCCACCATCAAGCGTGGCTATGAAGACCCGGCGACTTTCATGATCCGCAACGGCGGCGAGCCTGCGCTGTTGCTGGGCATCGTCATGCGCGATGGTTGGAACGGACTGGATCTGGGGAAGGCGTTGGACACTGAGGTGGGGGCGATCAACGCGGAGCTGCCGCTGGGCATGAGCCTGACTAAGGTCACGGATCAGGCCGTCAACATCAACTCGGCGGTCGATGAGTTTATGATCAAATTCTTCGTCGCGTTGTTAGTGGTGATGCTGGTGAGCTTTCTCAGTATGGGCTGGCGCGTCGGCGTGGTGGTCGCTGCGGCAGTACCGCTGACCCTGGCGATGGTCTTCGTGGTGATGGCCGCAACCGGGAAGAATTTTGACCGTATCACCTTGGGCTCACTGATCCTGGCGCTAGGCCTGCTGGTGGATGACGCCATTATCGCAATCGAGATGATGGTGGTGAAGATGGAGGAAGGCTACAGCCGCATCGCCGCGTCCGCGTATGCCTGGAGTCATACTGCCGCGCCGATGTTGTCAGGCACACTGGTCACAGCTGTCGGCTTCATGCCCAATGGCTTTGCCCGCTCTACGGCGGGCGAATACACCAGTAACATGTTCTGGATCGTCGGCATTGCCCTGATCGCCTCGTGGCTGGTTGCCGTGCTGTTCACGCCCTATTTCGGCGTTAAGCTGCTACCCAATGTCAAACAGGTCGAAGGCGGCCACGGCGCGATCTATGATACGCCGCGCTACAACCGCTTTCGTCAGGTGCTGGTGCGAGTCATCGATCACAAGTGGCTAGTCGCGGGCGCAGTGGTTGGCCTTTTTGTGATGGCCATCCTTGGGATGGGCTTGGTCAAGAAGCAGTTCTTCCCGGTCTCCGACCGCCCCGAAGTGCTGGTCGAAGTGCAGATGCCCTACGGCACCTCGATCGTCCAAACCAGCGCCGCCTCAGCTGAGGTGGAAGCCTGGCTGGCTAAACAGAAAGAAGCACGGATCGTCACGGCCTACGTGGGGCAAGGCGCACCACGCTTTTACATGGCAATGGGGCCGGAACTGCCTGATCCGTCATTCGCGAAGATCGTGATCCGTACGGACAACGAACAAGAGCGCGAGGCGTTGAAGCATCGGTTGCGCCAGGCGATTTCCGAGGGGCTGGCCGGCGAAGCGCGGGTGCGTGTCACCCAGTTGGTGTTCGGCCCCTATTCGCCATTTCCGGTCGCCTACCGGGTGACCGGCCCGAAGCCGGAAAAGCTGCGTGAAATTGCCGCCGAGGTGCAGCAGGTCATGGTTGCCAGCCCGATGATGCGCACGGTCAACAACGACTGGGGCACGCGCACGCCTGCACTGCACTTCACCTTGCAGCAGGATCGCTTGCAAGCCCTGGGACTGACCTCCACTGCCGTCGGGCAACAATTGCAGTTCCTGTTGAGCGGCGTACCCGTTACTGCCGTGCGAGAGGATATCCGTACGGTGCAGGTGGTGGCCCGCTCGGCCGGAGGTAATCGCTTCGATCCCGGCATGGTCATGGACTTCACGCTGGCTGGCGCCAATGGGCAGCGTATCCCGCTGTCGCAAGTTGGCGAGGTCGATGTGCGTATGGAGGAACCGGTCATGCGCCGGCGCGACCGTGTGCCGACGATCACCGTCCGTGGCGATATCGCCGATGGCCTGCAACCGCCTGATGTATCAACGGCGATCTCCCGGCAGCTACAGCCCATCATGGAGAAACTGCCGAACGGCTATCGCATCGAGCAGGCGGGTTCGATTGAGGAGTCCGGCAAGGCGACGGTGGCGATGTTGCCGCTGTTTCCCATCATGCTGGCAATCACCCTGATTATCCTCATTTTGCAGGTGCGCTCGATCTCCGCGATGGTCATGGTCTTTCTGACCAGTCCGCTAGGGCTGATCGGCGTAGTGCCCACGCTGATTCTTTTTCAGCAGCCATTCGGCATCAATGCGCTGGTCGGCCTGATCGCGCTGTCGGGCATCCTGATGCGTAACACGCTGATCCTGATCGGACAGATTCATCACAATGAGCAGGCGGGACTCGATTCGTTTCATGCGGTGCTAGAGGCGACCGTGCAGCGTGCCCGGCCGGTGATCCTGACCGCTCTGGCGGCGATCCTGGCCTTTATCCCGCTGACTCATTCGGTGTTCTGGGGAACGCTTGCCTACACGCTGATCGGAGGAACGTTGGCGGGAACAGTGCTGACTCTGGTGTTCCTGCCAGCCATGTATTCCATCTGGTTCAAGATCAAGCCCGACAGCATCCGCACCCTTGTAGCGCAACCCGCATAAACCGGAAGGTGCGGCGGGCCGATCCCGCC
>NZ_AKJJ01000006.1:0-36583 GCF_000282395.1 Pseudomonas sp. GM55
GCAGGGCGGCAACAGCCGCTGGGACCTGATCGATGTGGTGCGCGCCGCCTATGCCTTGCGTCCCGATGGCATGGTCTGGCCGACGGACGACGAGGGGCGGGTTACGCTCAAGCTTGAACGCCTGACCGCTGCCAACGGCATCGATCATGGCAATGCCCACGAAGCGCTGTCGGACGTTCGCGCGACGATCGCCCTGGCACGCCTGATACGGGAAAAACAGCCAAAGCTGTACGACTGGCTGTTTCAGTTGCGCAGCAAGCAAAAAGTCATGGACCAGATACGATTGCTGCAACCGATGGTGCATGTTTCCGGGCGTTTTTCCGCCGCGCGCCACTATGTGGGTGTGGTGTTGCCGCTGGCCTGGCACCCGCGCAACAAGAACGCCCTGATTGTCTGTGACCTGCACCTCGATCCCCAGGGCCTGCTCGATCTGGATGCCGAAAGTTTGCGCCAGCGCTTGTATACCCGCCGCGACGAACTGGCCGAAGACGAGTTACCGGTGCCGTTGAAGCTGATTCACATCAACAAGTGCCCGGTGGTGGCCCCGTTGTCGGTACTTCGCCAGGAAGATCAGCAGCGTCTGGGGCTGGATATGGCGCTTTATCAGCAGAGGGTGTTGCAGCTCAATAACGGCCGGAAAATTTGGCAGGATAAAATTCTGGCAATTTATGCCCGCGAAGATTTTTCCCCGAGCCAGGATCCTGAGCAACAGTTATACGATGGATTTATCGGTGATCGGGATCGACGCTTGTGTGAACAAGTCAGAGCCGTTGACCCGATGCAATTGGCACAAGAGCAGTGGCCTTTCGATGACGAACGTTTGCCAGAATTGCTGTTTCGATATCGCGCACGCAACTTTCCCGACACGCTGAATTCCGAAGAGCAAGAACGCTGGCGAATATTCTGTCAGAAACGTTTGTCAGACCCCGAATGGGGGGCGCCAAATACCCTTGAAGTTTTTGTAGAGGCCGCGGCCCAATTGAGCGTTAGTGCTACTCCGTTTCAGCAGGGGGTGCTCAGTGAGTGGCAGGATTATGTCCAGGGACTACGCCAGCGCTTGAGTCTTTGAATTCGAACATGCCAGGGCTTAAACACCACGCATAAAAAAACGCCAGCATTTGCTGGCGTTATTTTTTGTCACGGATCCGTCTGCGACAAGCTCTGAGGCTTAGCCCAGCAGGGTAGCCCAGCCTTCCACCACGTCACCGCCCCACTTGGCTTTCCACTCTTTCAGAGTCTTGTGGTTGCCACCTTTGGTTTCGATGACTTCACCGTTGTGCGGGTTTTTGTATTGTTTAACTTTGCGAGCACGCTTGGTGCCAGTAGTTTTCACTGCACCGCCGCGTGGTGCCTTGGTTTTGGATTCTGGATCCAGCAGCGCGATGATGTCACGCAGGGACTTGGAGTATTCACCCATCAGGGTGCGCAGTTTGCCTTCGAATTCCAGCTCGGTTTGCAGTTTGTCGTCTTGGGACAGGTTCTTCAAACGGGCTTGCAGCTCTTTGATAGCTTCTTCGGTGGCGCGATATTCGTTGATCAAGGACATGTGGACTACCTTATGTTGTGCGCTGGATGGCAGGTGACAGTGCGGCAATAATAGTCACCGTGTTTCATCAAGTAAACATTTAAGCAAACTTTATTTAATTTAGTAGCTGTGTCTTTGGCGCACATCGGTAATGCAGTTATTAGTGTGGTCCAGGTCTGTCAGATATACATGAATTAACAAATGACCGGCACCGCTAGAGCATCCGGGCAAACCGGCACTGGCGCTGTCCGCCCTGCTGTACCGCTCATCGGGCAGGGCAAAACGTCAACAATACTGCAGTTTTGCTGCACAATCGCTAGAATGGCGGCCTTTGCGAAGTTCTGGAGTTTCCCCCTCATGCGCACTTTTCGTCTGGTGATTTCTTGCCCGGACCGTGTTGGCATCGTTGCCAAAGTCAGTAACTTTCTGGCATCACACAACGGCTGGATCACTGAAGCGAGCCATCACTCGGACAATCTCAGTGGCTGGTTCTTCATGCGTCACGAAATCCGTGCCGACTCCCTGCCATTTGGTATCGAAGCGTTTCGCGAAGCCTTTGCCCCGATCGCCGAAGAGTTTTCGATGGACTGGCGCATCACCGATACCGAACAGAAGAAACGCGTGGTGCTGATGGCGAGCCGTGAGTCGCACTGCCTGGCCGACTTGCTGCACCGCTGGCACAGCGATGAACTGGACTGTGAAATTTCCTGTGTGATTTCCAACCATGATGACTTGCGCAGCATGGTGGAGTGGCACGGTATTCCGTACTACCACGTCCCGGTCAATCCGCAGGACAAGCAACCGGCGTTCGCCAAGGTTTCGCGCCTGGTCAAACAGCACGATGCCGAAGTGGTGGTGCTTGCCCGTTACATGCAAATCCTGCCGCCGGAGTTGTGCAGCGAATACGCGCACAAGGTCATCAACATTCACCACAGCTTCCTGCCGTCGTTCGTCGGTGCCAAGCCCTACCACCAGGCCTCTCTGCGTGGCGTGAAGCTGATCGGTGCGACCTGCCACTATGTGACCGAAGAGCTGGATGCCGGCCCGATCATCGAGCAGGACGTGGTGCGCGTCAGCCACAGCGACAGCATCGAAGACATGGTGCGTTTCGGCCGTGATGTCGAGAAAATGGTGCTGGCCCGTGGCTTGCGTTATCACTTGGAAGACCGGGTGCTGGTACACGGCAACAAAACCGTCGTCTTCTGACAGACCTGCGGCACAGTTGAAATTCGAAGGGTCTGGGCGTTCAATCGCTTCAGGCCCTTCGCCGTTTCTGCACCGAGGACAAAACCATGGCCGATCCACTGGACAAAGCCACATCCAAGGCCCCCGCCACGCTGGGCGAGGGGTGCCTGAGCCGCTACGACCCGGATGACATGGGGCCTGAAATGGGCACGGAGTTCCCTGACGCCGCGCAGTTGTGGGAGGAGTTGAACGTAGGAGCCGGCTTGTCGGCGATAGAGTCCCAGGCTTGCAGTGATTTTCAGGGCCCTATCGCTGGCAAGCCAGCTCCTACGGACAGACATTCTTGATCAGTTTCTTGAGCAGCGGCCGACCCAGCATCAGCAAAAACACCGGCCCCCCGACCAGCAAGTAGAAGTAGTACGTCACGGCCCGCCAAATCAGGATCGCCGCAGCCGCCGTGGAGTTCCCGACCATGGGCGCCAGCAGCGCAGCGGACGTCAGCTCAGCCGCACCGGCTCCGCCTGGCAGCAGGCTCAATTGTCCGGCGCTCAGGGCCAGCATCTGGATCAGAAAACTCCAGGCCCACTGCAAATCCGCGCCGAGCCCGCGCAACGCCAGATAGAGCACGCTGTAGCGCAGGACCCAATGCACGCAGGTCAGGGCGAATACCTTGATCAAGGTCTGCACGGGCAATTTCAGCGTGTCGGTAAAGGCCGCCAGAAACTGCAGGAGCTTGCGCGCCCAGCGCATTCGAGTGGACGCCTTGACATTGAGTCGGGCGAGCCATCGGCCGCTCAGGCGAATCAATAAACGGTGATACCGCGCCACCATGACGCAACTGATCAGGCCGCCAAACAACGAAACGGCGCTGACCGTCAGCATCCATTCCATGCGCTGGCTCAGGTGCTGGAACAGGGCGTAAATCAGAATCCCGCTCAGGGCACAGAGGAAAAACAGCAAGTCGCTCAACTGGTCCATGGCAAACACGGCACTGCTCCTGGCCGGACGCACACCGTGACGCGCCAGCAAAGCCATGATCGTCAAAGGCCCGCCGCTGCCGCCGGGCGTGGCGCAGTAGGCAAATTCGGCGGCCATCACCACGCCGAGGCTTCTGAGCCGGCTGACCTTGTGGCATTGATCCCCCAGTAAAAAGCGCAGGCGCAGGGTGTTCACGCCCCAGCACAGCAGGATCATGCCGAACATGGTCAACAGCCACGGCAGCGGAAAACCGGTCAGCCGGGACCAGGTTTCGCTGCCGCCCAACAGTGTTGGAATCAGCACCGCCGCGAGCAGGCCGACGAGCAACAGCAGTCCGCGACTCATGCGGCACGACCCGGTCGGTCGTTTTGCAGCGCCAGCCACTGGGCCTTGGTCATCGGAACCCTTCCGTTGTCGAGCAGGCGTTCCAGGGTTTGTAGCCAGTATCGGCGCGAGCATTCATGGCGCATGTCCACCGGGTGCAGGCCCAGGCGAATCACCGGGGCCTGTTGCCAGCGTTGCTCGCGGCGGTCGCTGACGAGCTTCGATACGCCCCGGCGCCAGGCACTGCGCGCACTCCAGACCAGCCCGGGGGCCTCGATCGCGGTGAAATCCGGCAATCGGTATAAATGCTGCGAATCGCTGGTGTAACTCAACGGCAATTGGCGCAATGCCTGGCGAGTGCCTTGGCTCATCAGCCAGGCAGGGGCGACGAACCCCTTCAGCGGCCAGCCATGGCGGTGGAACATCTCGATGCCCGAGCGCAGGCGGGCGAGGGCGGCTTCTGCTGACAAACGGTAAAACTCGCCTTCGTGGGTGTAGACCCGACGCATGAACCAGTCGCGGGGATTGCGGGGCATCGGCCCGTCATCGCAGTGGAAGTAGCCATGCAGTGCCAGTTCGTCGCCGCGGGCAACCCTGGCGCTGAGCTGGTGGCGAAATTGCGGATGGGCGTCCAGATCGTTGTGTTTGTGGAAGTTCGGTACCACCAGCCAGGTGATCGGTACGCCACCCAACGCGTCGACGGCTTTGACGAACATCTGGTAATCGGCCCAGGTTGGCGGTGCCACGTCGTGCAGTACCAGTAGCAAACCGGGTTTGTTCATGGACTCAACCATTGGCGGTTAGTGGCCATTGGCTGCCGAGCACGGCGTGGTAGTGGCGCAGCAAGCTGTTGACTATCGTGTCCCAGGCGTAATGCCGTTCGACATGCAACCGCGCCTGTTTGCCCAGTGTTGTGTTGCCCGACCCGAACAAATCTCGAACGGCGGCGGCCATCGCGGCAGGATTGTTCGGTGCGCAGAGGCGGCCGCAGGCCTCGGTGACGATTTCCTCGAAAGCCCCGGCTGCCACGGCCACCACCGGAATGCCGCTGGCCATGGCCTCCAGAATGACCAGACCGAAGGTTTCCTGATCGCCGGCGTGCAGCAATGCGTCGGCGCTGGCCATCAGGCGGGCCACCTGCGCCGCCGGGCAGAACTGGTCGATCACTGTCACGTTGGATGGCACGGCCGTGGGCATTGACGAGCCCACCAGCAGCAGGTGATAGCGTCGACCCAGGCGTTCCATGCAGTCGAGCAGCACCGGCAGGTTTTTTTCCTTGGAGCCGCGCCCGGCGAAGATCAACAACCGGGTGTTTTCGTCAAGCCCCAACTCGGCTCGCAGCCCGGGATCCCTGGCTTCGGGATTGAAGGTTTGCAGGTCGACACCGAGCGGCTGCACGAAGACATTCCTGACCCCAAGCCCGGTCAGTTTGTCGGCCATGACCCGGCTGGGTGCCAGGACCCGGTCGAAGTTGCCGTAGAGCTTGCTGACATAGGCCTCGACGTTGTTGGTTACCCAGTTGCCCATGCGGTTGCGAACCAGTAGCGGCAGGTCCGAGTGATAAAAGCCGATGACCGGCACGTCGAGTTGGCGCCGCGCATCCAGCGCCGCCCATGCGGTGAGATAGGGGTCGCCGACTTCGATCAGATCGGGTTGCAAGTCTTGCAGGACATTGCGCCAGGGCGCGAGACGCAAAGGGAAGCGATAGCCCTTGCCGAAGGGCAGGGCAGGGGCCGGAACGGTGAAGATGCCGTCCTGCTCGCTCAAGGAGGGGCCAGGGATCAGCAAGCTGTGGCGAATGCCCGGCTTGATGCCCAGGCGACGGTGCTTTGCATCCAGATAAGTGCGCACGCCACCGCTGGCAGGGGCGTAGAACATGGTGATGTCAGCGATATGCACGATGAACGGTCCTCCGGTCCCGGTACTCCCTTGGTTGACCTTTATGAAGAATAGATGTTCGGTTGGGGTTGTGCGGGTAGAGGCAGTCAGGGTTAAGACGAGGCCTTCGCTGGCAAGCCAGCTCCTACAGGCTTCACGCTAAACCTTGTAGGAGCTGGCTTGCCAGCGAAGAGGCCAGTCCAGACATTAGATACGGAAACTGCCTACCAGCTGCTTCAGCCGCGCCGCCTGCTGCTCAAGGTCCGAGCACGCGCGTAATGTCGCTTGCAGATTTTCCACACCTTCCTGGTTCAGCGTGTTGATCTCGGTGATGTCGACGTTGATCGACTCCACCACGGCGGTCTGCTCTTCGGTCGCGGTGGCCACCGACTGGTTCATGCCGTCGATTTCACCGATACGCAGCGTCACGCTGTTCAGGCGTTCGCCCGCGAGGTTGGCGATTTCCACGCTGTCCTGGCTGTGGCGCTGACTGTCGCTCATGGTGCTGACCGATTCCCGGGCGCCGACTTGCAGCTCCTCGATCATGGTCTGTACCTGTTGCGCCGATTCCTGCGTGCGGTGTGCCAGGTTGCGCACCTCGTCCGCCACCACGGCAAAACCACGACCGGCTTCACCGGCGCGCGCGGCTTCAATCGCGGCGTTGAGCGCCAGCAGGTTGGTTTGCTGGGAAATGCTGGTGATGACTTCGAGAATCTGCCCGATGTTCACGGTTTTGCTGTTCAACGATTCGATATTGGTGCTGGAAGCGCTGAGCATGCTCGACAGCTGGTTCATCGCGACAATGCTGCGGTCCACCACTTGCTGGCCGTCTTCGGCCAGGCTGCGGGCATCGCTGGCCTGGCTGGAAGCCTGAGCGGCGTTGCGCGCGATTTCCTGGGCGGCGGCGCCGAGCTGGTTGATGGCGGCGGCGACGCTGCTGGTGCGCGAGGCTTGCTGGTCGGAGTTGAACATCGACGAGTTGGAAGCCGCGACCACGCGCAATGCCACTTCGTTGACTTGCCCGGTGGCCGAAGACACCTCTCGTATCGAACCGTGGATACGCTCCACAAAACGGTTGAACGCGGTGCCGAGGCTGCCGAATTCGTCGTTGTTGACGATGGTCAGGCGTTTGGTCAGGTCGCCTTCGCCGTCGGCGATGTCGGCCATGGCGCGGGTCATGACGTGCAACGGCTGAATCAGGATGCGAATCAGCATGCCGAGCAGGGCGATGATGATGGCCACGGCAATGACGGTCGCAACGACCGCGGAGGTGCGGAATTCGCTGAGCTTCGAGAAGGCTTTGTCCTTGTCCACCGACAGGCCGATGTACCAGTTGACCGACGACAGGCCCTTGATCGGGGTGAAGGTCACGATGCGGGTTTTGCCGTCGACCTGGATTTCACTCATGTCGCTGCTGATCGCGGGCGTATCCTGCGGGTAGACATCCTTGAGCGTCTTCATCGCCAGCGCTTTGTCGGGATGAACCAGGATCTTGCCATCGGAGCTGACCAGGAAGGCGTAGCCCATGCCATCGAAATCCAGCGCATTGAGGCTGTCGGCGATCACCTGCAGGCTCAGGTCGCCACCGACGACACCGATGTTCTGTCCATCCTTGATCACGCTATTGACGATGGAAATCACCAGTTGGCCGGAGGCCAGGTCCACATAGGGTTCAGTCAGCGCCGAACCGCTGCTGCCTTGGGCGCTCTTGTACCAAGGGCGCGCACGAGGGTCATAGCCGTCGGGCATCTTGCTGTCCGGGCGAATGATGAAAGAACCGTCCTTGCTGCCCAGGTAGGCACCCATGAAGGTCGAAGTCACGGCTTTTTGCACAAGTAGGCTGGATACGTTGCCCGCCTCGGGATTGAGCGCGACGGTTTGTGCCAGGTTTTCTATCAACAGGCTGCGCCCGTTCAACCAGGTCTGGATGTTGTTGGCAGTGACTCTGCCCATTTCCTGCAGGTAATTGTCCAGGTCCTCACGAATGGCGTTGCGCTGCAAATAGTCGTTGTACAGCGTGAATGAGGCGAAGGCGGCAATAACGATGAGGGCGGCGGCAAGCAGGATTTTATGGCTGAAACGCAGATTTTTGTTCATGGCTTGGGGTTCCGCTAAGGTCTTAATGTCCAGCGCGTGCTTTTATAAAGGGACGCACAATGGGCAAGGTTGAAAGCAAGTGAATTTTCCGACTCTCCTTAGGGAAATTTCTGACCAGATCGTGTCTGACTGCTTTGTCGTTATTTCTATCGGCCGTGTAAGACCAAAGATTAATCATGGGTGACCAAATGCCTGATTCATTGCAACTCGTTATCGGCGCCGATCTCAAGGGGCAGCCGATCGCCCAGGCCATGCGCCTGGCGAACCGCCATGGTTTGATCGCAGGTGCGACCGGTACCGGCAAAACCGTCACTTTGCAACGAATGGCCGAAGCCTTCAGCGATGCCGGCGTGGCGGTGTTCGCCGCCGACATCAAGGGTGATCTGTGCGGCCTCGGCGCTGGCGGCAACCCTCAGGGCAAGATCGCCGAGCGGATTGCCGGGATGCCGTGGCTCAACCACAAGCCTCAGGCTTATCCGGTGACGTTGTGGGACGTACACGGTGAGTCCGGTCATCCTTTACGCACAACCTTGAGTGAAATGGGGCCGTTGCTGCTGGGCAGCCTGCTGGAACTGACCGACAGTCAGCAGTCGGCGCTGTATGCGGCGTTCAAGGTGGCGGACCGCGAAGGCCTGTTGTTGCTGGATCTGAAAGACCTGAAGGCACTGCTCAATCACCTGAAGGACAACCCGGAACTGCTCGGGGACGACGCGGCGCTGATGACCACCGGCTCCAGCCAGGCCCTGTTGCGGCGCCTGGCAACCCTTGAGCAACAAGGCGCCGAGGCACTGTTCGGTGAACCGGCGCTGCAACTCGAGGACATCCTTCAACCCACCGCGGATGGCCGCGGACGCATTCATTTGCTCGATGCCAGCCGTCTGGTGCATGAAGCGCCGAAGGTCTACGCGACGTTCCTGCTGTGGCTGCTGGCCGAGCTGTTCGAGCAACTGCCTGAGCGGGGCGATGCCGACAAACCCTTGCTGGCGCTGTTTTTCGATGAGGCCCACCTGTTGTTCAACGGTACGCCGCAGGCATTGCGTGACCGTCTGGAACAAGTCGTGAGGCTGATTCGTTCGAAAGGCGTGGGTGTGTATTTCGTCACCCAGTCGCCGGGTGACCTGCCGGATGACGTGCTGGCTCAGCTGGGCTTGCGCATCCAGCACGGTTTGCGTGCGTTCACCGCCAAGGAGCAGAAGTCTCTGCGCGCGGTGGCCGAAGGATTCCGTCCGAATCCGGCGTTCGATACGTTGTCGGTGTTGACCGAGCTCGGGATCGGGGAAGCACTGGTCGGCACCCTGCAGGAAAAAGGTACGCCGGAAATGGTTCAGCGGGTGCTGGTAGCGCCACCGCAATCGCGGATCGGGCCTTTGACCGGTGCCGAGCGTACAGCGCTGATTGCCGCTTCGCCGTTGCAGGGTCGTTATGACAAGCCGATTGACCGTGAATCAGCCTATGAGGTGCTGATGGGGCGCAAGGGCCTGGCACCGAATCCTGAAGCGGCGCCGGGCAAACCAGCAGCTGAAGAACCGAGTTTCACCGAGCAGGCCGGGGAATTCCTCGGCACGGCGGCGGGGCAGGCGTTGAAATCGGCAATGCGCCAGGCGGCCAATCAGCTTGGGCGACAGCTGGTACGCGGGTTGATGGGGTCGTTGCTGGGTGGAAGCAAACGCCGCTAACTTGAGCGAACAGAGTCAATGTGGGAGCGAGCCTGCTCGCGAAGACGTCATTACAGCCAACACTGATGTTGAATGTCAGTCCGCTTTCGCGAGCAGGCTCGCTCCTACATGTGTTCCAGTCAGGTTCTGGTTTTGGCGTGCGCCGCCAGTCGCTCCAGCGCTGCCCGCAGATTCGGATCACTGATGCCATCAGCCGTGGCCTGAATGGTCGCGGCGGCATCGTCCGACAGATCCATGGTGTGCCCGGCTGCGCCCCGCTGGACGGTAGGCGGCTGGACCTTGAACAGGATTCGCGTGAGATTGGTGAACTCGTCGAACAGTTGCAGTTGCCGTTGCAGGCGCTTCTGCTGGTAGCGCAGTCGGGTTGCCCAATGGCCGTCGGTGACAATCAGCAACAAACTGCCTTCGCGCCAGGAAGCCACGTGGCAATGCTCGCGAGCGGCGGGTTGCAATTGGCTTTCGAGCAAACGTTGCAGATGACCCAGGCGTTGAGCGTGGCCGAGAATGGCTTTCAGCGGCTTGGCTTCGCGTAGTAGAACGGCAGGTACTTTGGCCGTAAGTGGGCGAAATGCCATGATCAGACACCTGAAGTAACAGAGACGCCATGGTAGCAGAAAGCACCGAATGCACCCGCCCATTGCTTTTGTGGACGCTTTACCCATTAAATCAACAACTAACTTCTGCCTTGAACGGCTTGAAGTTGAGCAAAACGCCCCTATTTTAAGTGAGCCCCGTCAAAGCGCTGTGCCAGCATCGTGGAATATCGCCACTTTCCTCTCCATCGTTTCCGGGTAGAATGCTCGTTCGCATGCGGCCATGAGGGCTGCACGGGCGACTCACGGGGCCGCCCTCCATCCCTTTAGTGTGGAAGATCCTGCCGATATGTTTGCGCCTTTGTTAAAGAAACTTTTTGGAAGCAAGAACGAGCGTGAAGTCAAACGCATGCTCAAGACGGTGCAACTCGTCAATGCCTTCGAAGAGCAAATGGTGGCCCTTTCGGACGATCAATTGCGTGCCAAGACCAGCGAGTTCAAGGCCCGCATCGCCAAAGGGGAATCCCTCGACAAGCTGCTGCCAGAAGCCTTTGCGGTCGCCCGCGAAGCCGGCAAGCGTGTCATGGGCATGCGCCACTTCGATGTCCAGCTGATCGGCGGCATGACCTTGCATGAAGGCATGATCGCTGAAATGCGTACCGGTGAAGGCAAGACCCTGGTGGCAACACTGGGCGTTTACCTCAACGCGCTGTCCGGCAACGGCGTGCACGTTGTGACGGTGAACGACTACCTGGCCCGCCGTGACGCCAACTGGATGCGCCCGCTGTATGAATTCCTCGGCATGACGGTCGGCGTTGTCACGCCGTTCCAGCCGCCGGAAGAGAAGCGCGCTGCCTACGCCGCCGACATCACCTACGGCACCAACAACGAATTCGGTTTCGATTACCTGCGCGACAACATGGCGTTCAGCATGGAAGAAAAATTCCAGCGCGAACTCAATTTTGCCGTGATCGACGAAGTCGACTCCATCCTCATCGACGAAGCCCGTACGCCGCTGATCATCTCCGGTCAGGCCGAGGACAGCTCCAAGCTGTATATCGAGGTCAACAAGCTGATCCCGCAGCTGAAGCTGCACGTCGAGGAAGTCGAAGGCGAAGTGACCCAGGCCGGTCACTACACCATCGACGAGAAGACCCGTCAGGTCGAACTCAACGAAGCCGGTCACCAGTACGTCGAGGAAACGCTGACCCGCATCGGCCTGCTGGCTGAAGGCGAGAGCCTGTACTCGGCGCATAACCTGAGCCTGTTGACTCACGTTTACGCCGGCCTGCGCGCGCACAAGCTGTTCCATCGCAACGTCGAATACATCGTGCAGGACGGTCAGGTCGTACTGGTCGACGAGCACACCGGTCGTACCATGCCGGGTCGCCGTCTGTCCGAAGGCCTGCACCAGGCCATCGAAGCCAAGGAAAACCTGAACATCCAGGCCGAGAGCCAGACGCTGGCGTCGACCACCTTCCAGAACTACTTCCGTCTGTACAACAAGCTGTCCGGCATGACCGGTACGGCCGACACCGAAGCGTTCGAGTTCCACCAGATCTATGGCCTGCAGGTCATGGTGATTCCACCGAACAAGCCGCTGGCCCGTAAAGACTACAACGACCTGGTGTTCCTGACTGCCGACGAGAAATACGCGGCAATCGTGGCCGACATCAAGGAAAGCATGGCCGCCGGTCGTCCGGTGCTGGTGGGTACTGCCACCATCGAAACCTCCGAGCACATGTCCAGCCTGCTCGTGAAGGAAGGCATCGAACACAAGGTTCTGAACGCCAAATTCCACGAAAAGGAAGCCGAGATCATTGCCCAGGCCGGTCGTCCGGGCGCACTGACCATCGCCACCAACATGGCCGGTCGTGGTACCGACATCCTGTTGGGCGGTAACTGGGAAGTGGAAGTGGCTTCCCTGGAAAACCCGACCCCTGAGCAGATTGCCCAGATCAAGGCCGACTGGCAGAAGCGTCACCAGCAAGTGCTCGAATCGGGCGGCTTGCAGGTGATTGCGTCCGAGCGTCACGAATCGCGCCGTATCGACAACCAGCTGCGTGGTCGTGCCGGTCGTCAGGGCGACGCCGGTTCCAGCCGCTTCTACCTGTCGCTGGAAGACAGCCTGATGCGCATCTTCGCCTCTGACCGGGTGAAGAACTTCATGAAGGCCCTGGGCATGCAGCCTGGCGAAGCGATCGAGCACCGCATGGTGACCAACGCCATCGAAAAGGCCCAGCGCAAGGTCGAAGGCCGCAACTTCGACATTCGCAAGCAACTGCTCGAGTTCGACGACGTCAACAACGAACAGCGTAAAGTGATCTATCACATGCGTAACACGTTGCTGGCCGCCGACAACATCGGCGAGACCATCGCTGACTTCCGTCAGGACGTGCTGAGCGCTACCGTCAGCGCCCACATTCCTCCGCAATCGCTGCCTGAGCAGTGGGACGTGGCCGGCCTGGAAGCTGCGCTGCAGAGCGATTTCGGTGTGACGCTGCCGATCCAGCAATGGCTCGACGAAGACGATCACCTGTACGAAGAAACCCTGCGCGAGAAGCTCATGAACGAGCTCGTCGCGGCGTACAACGAAAAAGAAGATCAGGCGGGCGCCGAAGCGCTGCGCAGCTTCGAGAAGCAAATCGTTCTGCGCGTTCTGGACGACCTGTGGAAAGACCACCTGTCGACCATGGACCACCTGCGTCACGGTATCCACCTGCGTGGCTATGCGCAGAAGAACCCGAAGCAGGAATACAAGCGCGAGTCCTTCACCCTGTTCTCCGAGTTGCTGGATTCGATCAAGCGCGATTCGATCCGTGTGTTGTCCCACGTTCAGGTTCGCCGCGAAGACCCGATCGAAGAGGAGCAGCGCCTGCGCCAGGAAGCCGAGGCATTGGCCGCTCGCATGCAGTTCCTGCATGAAGAGGCTCCAGGCCTGGAGCAACCGGAAGTGTTGGGCGAAGAGATTGATGTTGCTCTCGCTACTGCGCCGGTTCGCAACGAGCAGAAGCTGGGTCGCAACGAACTGTGCTACTGCGGTTCGGGCAAGAAGTTCAAGCATTGCCACGGGCAGATTCAGTAAAACCCGTTTCAAACGCTGAAATACCCGCGCCGCGACCGGCTTCTGCCGTCGCGGCGTTTTACCATTCGAACCACCGTTTCCCTTGAGCGGTGCTGACATTATTTATAAAGGAGCGCATTCATGGCTGTTGGTCTTGGTCCTTTGCCAACGTTGCACCCGGTTGCCGGTTTTGAACTCGGTATCGCCTCGGCCGGCATCAAGCGCCCGGGGCGCAAGGATGTTGTGGTCATGCGCTGTGTTGAAGGCTCCACGGTTGCCGGCGTGTTCACCTTGAACGCCTTTTGCGCCGCACCGGTGATCCTGGCCAAGCAACGCGTGCAAGGTCCTGTGCGTTACCTGCTGACCAACACTGGCAATGCCAACGCCGGCACGGGCGAGCCTGGTCTGGCCGCCGCCGAGCGCACTTGCGCCAAACTGGCCGAGCTGACTGGCGTCGATGCCAGCCAGGTACTGCCGTACTCCACCGGTGTGATCGGCGAGCCGCTGCCGGTCGAGAAAATCGAAGGCGCACTGCAAGCTGCCCTCGATGATCTGTCGATCCACAACTGGGAAGCTGCCGCCACCGGCATCATGACCACCGACACCCTGCCAAAAGGTGCCAGCCGTCAGTTCCAGCACGACGGTGTGACCGTCACCGTTACCGGCATCAGCAAAGGCGCCGGCATGATTCGCCCGAACATGGCGACCATGCTCGGCTACATCGCCACTGACGCCAAGGTTTCCCGCGACGTGCTGCAAAACCTGATGCTCGATGGCGCCAACAAGTCGTTCAACCGCATCACCATCGATGGTGATACGTCGACCAACGACTGCTGCATGCTGATCGCCACGGGTCAGGCCGCGTTGCCGGAAATCACCCGCGCCGAAGGCGAGTTGTTCGCCAAATTGAAGCAAGCGGTGTTCGAAGTGTGCATGGACGTGGCCCAGGCCATCGTTCGCGATGGCGAAGGCGCGACCAAGTTCGTCACCGTTGAAGTCAACGGTGGCGGCAACCACCAGGAGTGCCTGGACGTCGGTTACACCGTGGCTCACTCGCCGCTGATCAAGACCGCATTGTTTGCTTCCGACCCGAACTGGGGCCGTATCCTGGCCGCTGTTGGCCGTGCCGGCGTTCCGAACCTGGACGTGAGCAAGATTGACGTATTCCTCGGCGATGTGTGCATTGCCAGCCGTGGCGCGCGCGCAGCGACCTACACCGAAGCCCAGGGCGCGGCGGTGATGCAGCAGGAAGAAATCACCATCCGTATCGAGTTGGGTCGTGGCGATTGCAGCGAAACCATCTGGACCACCGACCTGTCCCACGAGTACGTGAAGATCAACGCCGAGTATCGTACGTAAGACCGAGTCGATCCGATCGCGGGCAAGCCCGCTCCCACAGGCTCAGTGGCGTACACAAATGTTGTGTTCAGCGCGGTCACTGTGGGAGCGGCGGTGCGACGATTCGACTTGCCCGCGACGGATGACCAGACGCTAAAGATTTTGGCCTGTCCACCTCATCAAAAGGTCCTGAACATGAGCCTGCACCTGATCATCGGCGACAAACTGCTTTCTTCCTGGTCCCTGCGCGGCGCCCTGGCGCTGGATCTGACCGGCGCGGCCTACACCGAAGAACTGATCAAACTGAACCAGCCGGACACCCGCGAGCGTCTGCTCAAGCATTCGCCGACGGGCAAGGTCCCGCTGCTGAAAACCGAACACGGCACCATTGCCGACTCCCTGGCGATTGCCGAATACCTGGCAGAACAGTTCCCGGGTCTCTGGCCGAAGGACATCGCCGCCCGTGCCCAGGCGCGCTCGGCGTGTGCGCAAATGCATAGCGGATTCTTCGCCATGCGCGGCAATATGCCGTTTGACCTGAGCCATGACGCCCCTTTGTCACCCGTTCCGGCTGACGTTCAAGCCGACATCGAACGCATGTCGGCACTGTGGGCCGAGTGCCGTGCTGCCGCGACAGAAACCGGGCCGTACCTGTTTGGTCGTATCAGTCTGGCTGACGTGTTCTTTGCACCGATTGCCGTGCGCTTGCGCACCTATCAGGTGAAACTGTCTGCCATGGACGAAGCCTATGTCGAGACCCTTTACCAATGGCCGGCGTTCAAGGCCTGGCAGAAGGCCGGACTGGAGGAGTTGCAAAGGTGAAACGAGTCCATGTCGCCGCTGCCGTCATCCGCGATGGCAGTGGCCAGATCCTGATCGCCCGTCGTGCCGACTCACAGCACCAGGGCGGCCTGTGGGAGTTTCCCGGGGGCAAGGTCGAGGCCGACGAGTCGGTCGAAACCGCACTGGCCCGCGAACTCCATGAAGAGCTGGGCATCGTGGTCGGCGCGGCGCGCCCGCTGATCAGGATTCGGCACGATTACCCGGACAAGCAGGTGTTGCTGGATGTCTGGGAAGTCTCGGCGTTTACCGGCGAGCCCCACGGTGCCGAGGGGCAACCGCTGGCCTGGGTTGCACCGCGTGATTTGTCGAGTTACGAGTTCCCGGCAGCCAATCAGCCGATCGTCGCGGCCGCGAAATTACCCGCTCAGTACCTGATCACGCCAGAAGACCTGGAAACTCCAGCGTTGCTGCGTGGTATTCAGAAGGCCATTGCCGGCGGCATCAAGCTTATCCAGTTGCGTGCACCGAACGGTTACGATCCGAAATATCGCGACCTGGCTGTCGATGCGGTGGGTTTGTGTGCCGGCAAGGCGCAATTGATGATCAAGGGGCCCTTCGAATGGCTGGGCGACTTCCCGGCCGCGGGTTGGCACATTACCTCGGCGCAGCTGCGCAAATACGCAGCGGCCGGGAGACCGCTACCGGCATCGCGCTGGCTGGCGGCGTCGTGCCATAACGCTGAAGAGCTGGCGCTGGCCGAACAGATGGGGGTGGATTTCGTGACCCTGTCGCCGGTTCAACCTACCCTGACTCACCCTGGCGCCGAGCCGTTGGGTTGGGAACAGGCGTCGAGCTTGATCGACGGGTTCAGCAAGCCGGTGTTCCTGCTCGGTGGTGTTGGCCCGTCGGAGGTCGAGAAAGCCTGGGCTGCGGGTGCGCAGGGGGTGGCGGGGATTCGGGCGTTTTGGCCTGAGAGTTAATTCTCTAGCGAGCCTACGGGCCTCATCGTCGGATCGCCGCCCGGGGCAAGCCCGCTCCCACAGTGTTCAAGGTGAAACACAGATTGTGTGAACGCCGACACTCCCTGTGGGAGCGGGCTTGCCCGCGATGGCGGCCTGACAGCCTCCGACTAAACCTCCGGTTTCGCCGCAGGCTGCCAAAGAATCTCCGCCACTCCCTGTCGCTTGGCAATCAACCGCGCGGCAACAAACAACAAATCCGACAAGCGATTGATGTACGCCAGGCCAACCCCGGCCAATGGCTCAATCGCATTGAGTTGCTGACACCGCCGCTCTGCGCTGCGCGCCAGGCTGCGGCAGACATGAGCCTGGGCAATCAGCGTCGAACCGCCAGGCAGAATGAAGTTTTCCAGTGGCCCCAGCTCTTCATTCCACACATCGATCGCGGCTTCCAGGCGTTCGATTTCCGCTGCATTCAACGCCTGATACACCGGCATCGCCAGTTCGCCACCGAGGTCGAACAATCGGTGCTGGCAAGGCGCCAAAACATCGATCACTTCCTGCAAACCTGCAAAGGCATGCGTTTGCGCCGCCAACCCGGCCAGCAACACGCCCACCTGACTGTTCAGCGTATCGACCTCGCCAATAGCCTCGATCCGCGGGTGATCCTTGGGCACGCGACGACCATCGCCCAGACCGGTCTCGCCTTTGTCGCCAGTGCGGGTGTAAATCTTCGACAAACGAAAGCCCATGATTACCTCGATAGCAGATTGAGTTGTTGCGAGACAGGTGGGGTACTCGCCAGGGGCAGGCGCAAGGTGAAGCAGGTGCCTTGGCCCAGGGTCGATTGCACTTCCATCTGCCCCTTGTGGTTATTGGTGATGATGAAGTACGACACCGACAGCCCGAGTCCCGTGCCCTGGCCGATTTCCTTGGTAGTGAAGAAGGGTTCGAAGGTCCGTTTGCGCACGCTCTCGCTCATGCCGATGCCGTTGTCCTCGACCTGAATTTCCGCCCACGGCGGATTCAGCCTGGTGCGCAGGATGATCCGTCCCGGCTCGCTGTCGTCTTCGCGCTGGTGAATGGCTTGCGCGGCGTTTTTCAGCAGGTTGAGCAGCACTTGTTCCAGTTCGTTGGCGGTGCCGGGGACCGGTCCCAGCGCCGGATCGAACTGACGAATGATGGCCTGGCCCTTGAAGTCGAAGCCGATCGCCAGGTCGAAATCGTTACTGGCGATCTCCACCGCCTGGTCGATCAGGGCGGGCAGATCGCACGGGGCCATTTGGCGGGTGCTGCGGCGGCTGAAACTGAGCATGTGGGTCACGATTTTGGCGGCCCGGGCACCGGCCTGCTGGATGCCGTCGAGCAACTGAGGCACTTCGCGGATTTGCAGATACTGATTGACCGTCGCCAGTTCGATGCCGGCCTGTTCGGCCACTTCAAGGTTCTTCGGCAGGTCGGGGGACAGGCGTCGACGAATGTTTTGCACGTTGTGCAGGATCGCACCCAGCGGGTTGTTGATCTCGTGGGCCATGCCGGCGGCAAGCCCCCCGACCGAGAGCATTTTCTCCGACTGCACCATCATCTCTTCCAGGGACAGGCGCTGGGTGATGTCGTCGATCCGGATCACCACGCCACGCCCGGCACCGCCCATCAACGGATAGAAAGTCAGGGCGTAGTGGCGGGGGTCGTCGTCCTTGAGCCAGGTGACACGTTCGATTTTGGCCACCGTATGCTGCTCGACGGTTTGCTTGAGTTGCGGCAAAAACGGCTTGAGCGGTTCGAAGGCGAGGAAGATGGGCTGGTTCAGGGCTTCATCGAGGCGTGTGCCGGACAGGGCGCTGGCCTCCTGGTTCCATTGCGTCACGTAGAGCTGCTCGTCGAGGGCGATCAGCGCCGACGGCATGGAGTCGATGATGCTGTTGAGGTAGTTCTGGAAGCCGGTGAGCTTTTTCTCGATCTTGCTGCGCACCTGGACTTCGAGCTCCAGTTTGCGGTTGGTATGGCGGGTTTCTTCGGCCAGCCCCTGGGCCTGGTCGTAGGCCGCCTGGGAGTCGTCCCGAGCCCGCTTGAGTTGCTGCTCCCTGGCCTCGATTCGCGAAAGCATGGTGTTGAACGCCTCGGCGAGGCTGCCGATTTCATCGTGGTTTCCTCGCGAAGCGCGCAGTGCGTAGTTTTCTTCACGGGTTACCTGCCGGGACAACTCTTCGAGTTGGTGGATCGGCCGGGTAATCAGGCGCTTGATCTGGCGGGCAATGATCAGCCACAGCAACACACTGAAGATCAGAATGCCCAGGCTGGCCGTCAGGGTCCCGGTGTAGAACGCCATCGGCAGTTCGCTCGTGGCCACCAGCAGCAGGTGCCCTGGCGATGTGCCGGGGCGGGGCAGGGTGATGACTTGATTGGTGCGAAACTCGGTGGCCTGCCAGTCTTCGATATGCCGGAAACGCTTGGGCAGCTCCAGATTGTCGCCATGCTGCAATTGCGCCAATTGCTCGCCCTTGCCGTCATACAGGGCTGCCGCACGCAGCGGCGAATAGCTGTTGAGTTCCTGTAGCAGGCGCTCGGCGCTTTGTGGTGACGCCAGGGCTTCGGAGGCCAGGCTCGGGTTGGATACCAGTCGGCCGATGGTCTGCAGGGCCTGAGGCGCCATGCTTTCCTGGGAGATGTAGTACGCGGCGCTGATAAAGGTCAGGTTGGCAACCAGCAGGACGGTGACCATCAATACCAGCAGGGCGGCTAGCAGTTTCTGGCCGACGGGCAGGTTTTCAAGGCGCTGGCGCAATGGCATCTGATTCATCGCAAAAAAGGAACAAGTGGCCAGCGTAGCCGCTGCTCAGTCGCTGGGCAATCCAAGGCTTTGCAGGCGAGCAATCAACCTCGACTCAAGCTGATTGAGGTGAGGTAGGTTCAGTTGATGACGCCCGGCAACTTTACAGGCATAACCCAGCAGGTAGCTGATTTCCGTGCGGCGCTGGCTGGTGACGTCCTGATGCATCGAGGAGTAGTTGGCTGCGGTGGCGTGAATCACCCGTTCGACTTCCTGCTGCAGGTTTTCTGCCGCTGCCGGCTGGCCACAACGCTCAAGCAACTCCACCAGTTCGCCGCACAGGGTGGCGACTTCGCAGCGATGTTGCTGCAAACCGCCGTTGCGGCAATCGTGCAGCACCGTCAGCGGATTGATCGCACAGTTCAGGGCGAGTTTGCGCCACAGCCTGGTCAGTATTTCGGTGCTCCACTCGTGGGGGATGCCGGCAGTGCCCAGGTCATCGAGCCAGATCGGCGCGACCGGATGGCTCGCATCCCCCAGCCAGGTGTAGCCATGCCCGGCAAACACCACGCGCCAATCGCCATCGCGGAAGGCGCCTTCGGTGCTCGACGCATAGATGCAGCGTGCCTGAGGAACCTGTGCGGCCACCGCGTCCTGACTGCCCAGACCATTTTGCAGCAGAATCAGTTCAGCGCCTGGTGCCAGGCGTGGCGCCACTCGGGCTACCGCACTTTCGGTATCGTAGGCTTTGCACGCCACCAGCAGGCGCTTGATCGGCTGGCTGCTGTCGGCTGTCTCGGCGGGCACGGCATAGTGTTGCGCCTCGCCGTGTTCCACCAGTGTCAATCCGCCGGCCGCCTCATAGGCCTGCAGTCTCGCGGTGTCCCGCAGGATCAGCCTGACCGGCACTCCAGCCCGTGCCAGACGAGTCGCCCATAAAGTGCCGAGGCTGCCGGCGCCCAGAACATGCCAGGTGGTAGACATCAGCTTTTTGCTCTGTTTAAGGCGTGCATCGGCAGCTCACAGTGAATGATGGGAAAGACCCGTTATAATCAGCGCGGATTTTAACCGCAAGCCAGGCGTGCTCCATCAGTGCGCCTTTAAATTTGGAGAGATTACATGCCGTCGTTCGACGTGGTATCCGAACTGGACAAACACGAAGTCACCAACGCGGTCGAGAACGCCGTCAAGGAACTCGATCGTCGTTATGACCTGAAAGGCAAAGGCAGCTTCGAGTTCAAGGAAAAGGACCTGACCGTCAACCTGACCGCTGAGGCGGATTTCCAGCTCGAAGCAATGATTGAGATCCTCAAGCTGGCGCTGGTCAAGCGCAAAATCGACGTGCAGTGCCTTGAAGTCAAGGACGCGTTCGCTTCGGGCAAGCTGATGAAGCAGGAAGCCGTTCTCAAGGAAGGCATCGACAAGGAACTGGCGAAGAAAATCGTCGCTCACGTCAAAGACGCCAAACTCAAGGTCCAGGCTGCCATTCAGGGTGAGCAGGTACGTATTACCGGCAAAAAGCGTGATGACCTGCAAGAAGCCATTGCAGTGCTGCGGGCCAAGGAATTCGGTATGCCGCTGCAGTTCAACAACTTCCGCGACTGACCTGAAAAGCGGGAACCTCTTGGCATTTGTGACGTCGGAGGCCCAGGCAACGGCAGAAACGATTGAGCCCGTCGCGGTTCAGTCGTTCTGCCGCTTTTTTTTACGCATGCCGGATAGCCGGAAAAAGGAGTAAGCAGATGGACTTAAATGCTGAGGTAGACAACCTGGTCAAGGTCTCCCAGACCTGGATCCCGATGATCATGGAATACGGCAGTCGTGTACTGCTGGCGGTCATCACCCTGGCCATCGGCTGGTGGCTGATCAACAAAGTCACGAAAAAGCTCGGCGGCCTGATTGCATTGCGTAATGCCGACCTGGCGCTGCAAGGCTTCATCAGCAGCCTGGCGAACATCATCCTCAAGATCCTGCTGATCGTCAGCGTGGCCTCGATGATCGGGGTGGAAACCACTTCGTTTGTCGCGGCGATTGGTGCGGCGGGCCTGGCCATTGGCCTGGCCTTGCAGGGCAGTCTGGCGAACTTCGCGGGCGGCGTGCTGATTTTGCTGTTCCGTCCGTTTCGTATTGGTGACTGGATCGAGGCTCAAGGTGTCGCCGGTACTGTCGACAGCATCCAGATTTTCCATACCGTACTGCGTACCGGTGACAACAAAACCATCATCGTGCCCAACGGTAATCTGTCGAATGGCATCATCACCAACACCAATCGTCAGCCGACCCGAAAAGTGGTGTTTGATGTAGGCGTCGATTACGAAGCGGACTTGCAGAAAGCCCGAGAAGTGTTGCTGGAGTTGGCCAAAGATCCGCGTGTTTTGACTGACCCGTCACCTCAGGCAGTCATTTCGACATTGGGCGACAGTTCTATCACTGTTTCCCTGCGTGTCTGGGTGAAGACGGCGGATTATTGGGATGTGATGTTCATGTTCAATGAACTGTCCCGTGATCGTCTGAGAGAGGCCGGCATCGATATTCCATTTCCACAGCGGGTTATTCGCGTGGTTCAGGAATCTGCTACGCAGTGATTGGTTTTCTGGTCAATGCCTGACTATTCGGTCAGGCATGTTCTGCATGGATCTGATCGTTTAAATACACTGCTGCCACACCAACGAAAAAGGCCCATCCGAAGATGGGCCTTTTTTTGATTACCGCGAACTAACTTTCTGTAATTACAGAATGTTGAGAGGGTAGTCGGTGATCAGGCGGAACTCAGAGATATCGCCTTCGCCTTCGTCGGCATTGGCGGTGTGCCATGCTTGACGGATGCGGAACGACAGATCTTTGGCTGGGCCGGATTGAATGACGTACTTGGCTTCCACGTTGGTTTCGTGGTGTTTGCCGTCTGCACCGTACAGACCGGTGTAGGTGCTGTTCGATGGAGTGTTGGTACCGTCGATGTTCCAACCATTCACGTAACGGACCATGAAGCTCAGGCCAGGTACGCCGTACTCGGCCATTTTCAGGTCGTAACGGGCTTGTACCGACTTCTCGCCAGGGGCGTTGAAGTCAGAGTACTGAATGGAGTTGGCGAGGAAAATCGAGTCGCCACCACGGTTGTTGTCACCCACACCGATGTAGTCGAACGGGGTATCGCCGTTGACCTTCTGGAACGCCAGGGTCAGGGTGTGTGCTTTCAGGAACGAGTAAGCAGCAGCCAGGGAGTAGGCGGTGTTGCTGATGTCGCCTGCTTTAGCGTCACCGGTGTCGCGAGTGTTGTAGATGTTACCGTCGAAGTTGATCGAGTTGTCGCCGCCCAGTGCGAGGGTGTAGTTCGCGTTGGCGTAGTACTGGTTCCAGACGTCTTCGAGCTTGGCACCGTACAGCGATACGCTCAGGTCCGGGGTAATGCCGTACTTGCCACCGAAGTAGTCGATGGAGTTGGCTGTCACGCCAGCGTAAGTAGCGAACAGTTCGCCGTCACGAGCGTTGCGGTCCTGGCTGGTTGCCGAGTAGAAGTGACCGGCTTCGAGGTCAAGGTCTTTGACTTCGCTGCTCTGCAGTTGGATACCGCTGGCAGTTTGGTGAAGGATACGGGAACCACCTACAGCGAACACTGGAGCAGTGCTTGGCTGCATGTCGCCGATTTTCAGCTCGGTCTTGGAGATGCGGAACTTGGCGGCAGCGCCGGCTTTGCCTTGGCTGTTGTTGACTTCGCCATCAGAGTCCACGGACATGTTGCCGGAACCTGCATATTTGTCGGAACCGTCCAGCTTAATGGCCAGTTGGCCCCAAGCTTCAACGCCAACACCGATCAGACCTTGGGTGTAGCCAGAGCTGTACATGCCCTGAATGCCCTGGGTCCAGTCTTTGTCGTCGGTTGCGCCGTTTTTCTTGTTACGGTTGTAGTAGTAGTTGCGAACCAGCAAGTCGAGTTTGCTGTCTTCAACGAAACCTTTGGCTTCGGCCTGGTCGCTTACGAAAGGTGCGGCTACTGCCAACTGAGTACTGGCTGCTGCTGCAACTGCCAGTGCGATCATGCTCCACTTCATCACGCGCATCGTGATTTGCTCCTTTGGTTTTAGAAGAGTACTGCCGTCCCACCTGATTTATTATCTGGGCGGCTCTTTCTTTTTGTGTCGGCGCAAACTTATATCACGCCAACAATATTGGCGATACTTGCGTATCTAACCTTTCGCCTTCTTTACGACCCTGTCGCAAACAGCGAGATAGATGTCGCAAATTTCCAGCTCCGACGCAACCGGGCTGACAACTTTAATGCTGTTTTCTGAGCCGTGGCGCCGGTAAAAAGAGTCCTGGTGAAACGTTTGAATCTCCATCGGGCTACCTTGCCGCTGTCTTTTTTTTCCTGAAGACCTCCGCTTCCAGCGGGTGTCACATCAGGTGATGTTGGGTATGAATGCAATAAGTATGCGCAAAATCAAACTTTGTTGCATTTTTTTTCAAGTTGACGCTCTGATGCTGTAAAAGCCTCATGAAACCGGGGGTTCAAGCACGTTTAGTATGGGCTTGACGCCTTGTTCGGCATCATGTTGCACCCTTCTGGTCGACTGCCTGACAACCAAAAATGTTACCGGTTCACCCCGCCAGTGAGTAAACGGCGGATGTCGAAGCAATCAGCGTAGACCCACTGTGCGCTTTTGGTGCAAAAAATTTTTCGTTCTGTACTGAGTTCATCCCGGTTGATCGCTTGTCTTGCGCGAACACTTCGTTGTGAATCAGTCATTTCGGCAATTTTTTCCGGTTGATCGGTGCTGTCATGGTGCGCGGCAGCGAAAAGTGTCTCATTCGGGGGCGGGGTTTCAGCTTTTCGCTTGCGCTCGTGGCCACTGCGCAAGGTTCGCCGTGAAGCGTGCGCCGTTCGCAGGTATGCTGCCGTCCGGTCGCTTGGTGCACTGTCCCTCTGGATGGGCGCTAAGCTGAAAAATGATGACCTGGCGGGAGTGCGCGCAGTGTTCGCTTTAGATCCACGACTTCAACAAGACACGTTACCGATCGGGGACTTTCCGCTCTGCCGGTTGCTGTTGTCCAACGATTCGAACTATCCCTGGTTCATCCTGGTACCTCGTCGTGAGGCTATCAGTGAGATATTTCAGTTGGATGATGCAGATCGGCAGCAGCTTTGGAAGGAGACGACGGAGCTTTCGCAAGTGCTCAAGGATTCGTTCGACGCGGACAAATTGAATGTTGCGGCGCTGGGCAATGTCGTCAGCCAGTTGCATATGCATGTGATTGTGCGCAAGCGCGAAGATGCCGCCTGGCCAGCGCCGGTGTGGGGTAAGCATCCGGCAAAACCCTATGGTTCGGAGCAGATCGCCGCCATTCGCGAACGTTTGCGCCTGATATTGACCGATGATTTTACGTTTCTGGAGGGCTGAATCATGAGCCTGGAAGAACGCGTTACCGATCTTGAAAGCCGTCTGGCCTTTCAGGATGACACCATCCAGGCATTGAATGATGTCCTGGTCACGCAGCAACGGCTGGTCGAGCGTCTGCAACTGCAAGTGGCTGCGCTGCTCAAGCGCCAGGAGGAAATGGTCGGCCAGTTTGCGTCGTTCGAAGAGGAAGCGCCGCCGCCGCACTATTGAGCGACGCGCAGGCATGAAAAAACCGCGGACAGCTCGGCTGTGCGCGGTTTTTTTTTAGCGTTGAATCAGCGACGTGGCAGTGCGGCGATCACATCTTCGGCTTGCAGGCCCTTGTCACGATTCATGACAGAAAACTCCACGCGCTGGCCTTCTACCAGGACGCGGTGACCTTCGCCGCGAATGGCCCGGAAGTGGACGAAGATATCGTCGCCGGAGTCGCGGGAAATGAAGCCGAAGCCTTTGGACGTGTTGAACCATTTCACGGTGCCGGTATCGCGGTTGCTCATGTCGTAGCTTGGCGAGGCGGCAACAGGTGACGATTTGTAGAAGCTGATGCCCAGATGCAGGGCAACAGCGATCAGGGCTGCGACCAGGCTGAACAGCACGGCGGGTTGACCGGCAATGACAGGCATCGGTGCGATCAGCGTCAGGGTTTGCAGGACTACCGCCAGAACCAGCAGGGCGCTGACCAGGTTTTGCAGTTGGTGGCGCGGACCTTTGTTCCAGTAAGGGATGACAGGTGCAAGTGTGAGATTGAGGAGGCCGAAAAAGGCCAGGTACAGCGCGTCAGGTTGTTGCAGGTAAGGCAAGGCTTCGGATTGCAGGCTAGGGATGAAGGACAGCAGCAAGGCCGCTGCGCCTATCAGTAGATGGACGATTTTCAACATTTTGATTAACTCACGTTAAGACAGTTCACAAGGAAGAGCTGATAGCGCACGGTTCGCTTCAAAACAATAAAGAGGCGTTGGACACGTACCCGGTATCAGCCTATGCGCCATGCCCGGAAAAATAGGCACTGGCGACACGCTGTCTATTTAACAGCAAAGCCGCAGGCTACTCAAATCAGGGCGTCCGGCGGCTCTTTTGGGGGCGAATTGCCGCAGATTGCCCGAAGTTTCGAGGCTGCCAAAAGTTGTTGGCTCAGCCCTTGTCCCGCTCATTACGATTGAATGGCTTCGCCACCTGTTTGCGGCTTGAGCAGGTTTATTGGGCTATTTGCGGGGAAATGGCCCGGGTCAACGGTTGCTCGGTCAGTCGCCTGTTATCTCATCTGGATCGCGAAGTTCACTTGCGCCACGGCAGAGTCAGGAGTTTCAGTGGGTTGGTGCGGGTTGTCTGTGTCGTGCACAGGTTCAAGGAAGGAGGGGGCATCGTCACGGCCTGGTCTGGATGGCGAATGCGGCAGAGTGTCGGCCTGTGCAGTCTTACGGCTGCACAGGCCGCATTTAATGGATATAATCCCGCTCTTTGCCGCAAAACCCTGCGTGTGCGGTAGCAATCTGATCGCCGAGACAACCTCCATGCCGATGTACGATTATCAATGTGCTTCCTGTGGTCATCAGTTGGAAGCCATTCAAAAAATCAGCGATGCACCGCTGGTCGACTGCCCTGCCTGTCAGGCGCCAGAGCTTAAAAAAATGCTGTCCATGCCGGGCTTTCGCCTTAGCGGCACGGGTTGGTACGAAACCGATTTCAAGACCGGTTCCAAGAAGAACCTGGCCGGCGGCGACAAAGCTGACTAAGGTCCTGAACCTGAGTTGAACGACACGCGCGAGCTCTTGCATCATCCCGCAGCGGATGTGCCCAAGACCTCCAACCGAATTTCGAATTACGAGAAGTGAAACCACGACCATGATGCGCAGCCATTATTGCGGCCAACTGAACGAAAGCCTGGACGGCCAGGAAATTACCCTTTGCGGATGGGTCCATCGTCGCCGTGACCACGGTGGGGTGATTTTCCTCGATATCCGTGATCGTGATGGTCTGGCTCAGGTCGTGTTCGATCCGGACCGCGCTGAAACCTTCGCCGCAGCCGACCGTGTGCGCAGCGAGTACGTCGTGAAGATCACCGGCAAGGTTCGCCTGCGTCCGGCAGGTGCGACCAACGCCAACATGGCGTCGGGCATGATCGAAGTCCTCGGCTATGAGCTGGAAGTACTGAACGAATCGGAAACCCCGCCGTTCCCATTGAACGAATTCTCCGACGTCGGCGAAGAAACCCGCCTGCGTTATCGCTTCCTCGACTTGCGTCGTCCGGAAATGGCCGAGAAGCTGCGCCTGCGTTCGCGCATGACCACCAGCATCCGTCGCTTCCTCGACGAGAACGGCTTCCTCGACGTAGAAACGCCGATCCTGACCCGCGCCACCCCTGAAGGCGCGCGCGACTACCTGGTACCGAGCCGCACTCACGCCGGTTCGTTCTTCGCCCTGCCGCAATCGCCGCAGCTGTTCAAGCAATTGCTGATGGTGGCCGGCTTTGACCGCTACTACCAGATCGCCAAATGCTTCCGTGACGAAGACCTGCGTGCCGACCGTCAGCCGGAATTCACCCAGATCGACATCGAGACCAGCTTTCTCGATGAAAAAGAGATCATGGGCCTGACCGAGCAAATGATCCGCAACCTGTTCAAGGAAGTGCTGGGCCTGGAATTCGGCGAGTTCCCGCACATGACCTTCGAAGAGGCCATGCGCCGCTACGGTTCCGACAAGCCAGACCTGCGCAACCCGCTGGAGCTGGTGGACGTGGCCGATCAGCTCAAGGAAGTCGACTTCAAGGTGTTCAGCGGCCCGGCCAACGACCCGAAATGCCGCATCGCCGCCTTGCGCGTTCCAGGCGGGGCAAGCATGCCGCGCAAGCAGATCGACGATTACACCAAGTTTGTCGGTATCTATGGTGCCAAGGGCCTGGCGTATATCAAGGTCAACGAGCGCGCCAATGGCGTCGAAGGCCTGCAGTCGCCAATCGTGAAGAACATTCCTGAAGCCAACCTCAACGTGATCCTCGATCGCGTCGGTGCGGTCGATGGCGATATCGTGTTCTTCGGCGCCGACAAGGCGAAGATCGTCAGCGAAGCCCTGGGCGCACTGCGGATCAAGCTTGGCCACGACCTGGACCTGCTGACCTGCAAGTGGGCACCAATGTGGGTCGTCGACTTCCCGATGTTCGAAGAAAACGACGACGGCAGCTTCACCGCCTTGCACCACCCGTTCACCGCGCCGAAGTGCACCCCGCAAGAGCTGGAAGCCAACCCGGCTGGCGCTCTGTCCCGTGCCTACGACATGGTGTTGAACGGCACCGAACTGGGTGGTGGTTCGATCCGTATCCACCGCAAGGAGATGCAACAGTCGGTGTTCCGTCTGCTGGGTATCAACGAAGCGGAACAGGAAGAGAAATTCGGCTTCCTGCTCGACGCCCTGAAATACGGCGCACCGCCGCACGGTGGTCTGGCCTTCGGTCTGGACCGTCTGGTGATGCTGATGACCGGCGCCCAGTCGATCCGTGAAGTGATCGCCTTCCCGAAAACCCAGAGCGCGGCAGATGTCATGACTCAGGCGCCGGGCCAGGTGGATGCCAAGGCATTGCGCGAGCTGCACATTCGTCTGCGCGAAACGCCTAAGGCTGAGTAAGCTTGACCTGAAGGGCGCATCTCGGGATGCGCCCTTTTCTTTATAGACAGAGTTGTTCAAGACTTTTGTTTGTCGGCCGGCGCAATGCAGCGTGGCGGGCAATGTTTCAAAGAGAATTCGGAGCGAGTTATGGCAGGTCATTCCAAGTGGGCGAACATCAAGCACCGCAAAGAACGTCAGGATGCCAAGAGGGGCAAGATCTTCACCAAGTGGATTCGTGAGCTGACCGTTGCTGCCCGTCAGGGCGGTGGCGACCCGGGCTCCAACCCGCGCCTGCGTCTGGCCCTGGACAAGGCCCTGGGTGCCAACATGAGTCGCGACATCATCGACCGTGCTGTCGCCCGCGGTACCGGCGCTGCCGACACGGACGACGTGGTCGAGCTGACCTATGAGGGTTACGGTCCGGGCGGCGTGGCGGTGATGGTCGAATGCATGACCGACAACCGCAATCGCACCGCAGCCGCTGTTCGTCACGCGTTCAGCAAGTGCGGTGGCAACCTCGGGACTGACGGTTCGGTGGCCTATCTGTTCGAGCGCAAGGGTCAGATCTCCTTCGCTGCCGGCGTTGACGAAGACGCGCTGATGGAAGCGGCCATGGAAGCCGACGCCGATGACGTGGTGACCAATGAAGACGGTTCGATCGACGTTTTTACCTCGTTCGCCGGCTTCTATTCCGTGCGTAACGCACTGGAAGCGGCGGGTTTCAAGGGCGACGACGCAGAAATCGTCATGTTGCCGACCACCAGCGCGGAGCTCGATCTGGAAGGTGCCGAGAAAGTCCTCAAGCTGATCGATATGCTCGAAGACCTGGATGACGTGCAAAACGTCTATTCCAACGCGGAAATTCCGGAGTCGGTGGCCGCGCAGCTCGGTTGATCCGCTTTCTCCTGTAGGAGCGAGCCCTGCTCGCGAAAAGCCCGAGAGCGACGCTGATTTAAAGCGTTGCGTTATCGTTAAGGTCCATCGCGAGCGAGCTCCTACAGTGAGCGGTGTCATGGCCGACGCGTTATTTCAATTTATCCGCAGGCGTTATGACTTTAATTCTTGGTATCGACCCCGGTTCGCGCATTACCGGTTACGGTGTGGTTCGTGATACCGGCCGTGGCTGCGAGTACGTCGCCTCCGGTTGTATCCGCACCGGCGCCGGCGAGCTGCATGAGCGACTGCAGATTGTCTATCGCGGAGTGCGGGAGATCATTCAGACTTACCATCCGGTGACCATGGGGATCGAAAAGGTGTTCATGGCCCGTAACGCCGATTCCGCCCTGAAGCTGGGGCAGGCCCGTGGCGCCGCGATCGTGGCAGGTGCCGAGGAAAGTCTGGAAATTGCCGAATACACTGCAACCCAGGTCAAGCAGGCCGTCGTCGGTACCGGTGCGGCCAATAAGGAACAGGTGCAGATGATGGTCATGCACATGCTCAAGCTGACCAGCAAGCCGCAGATCGATGCCTCGGACGCCCTGGCCATTGCCATCTGCCACGCTCATACCCGTTCCAGTCTGTTGCCCCATGGTCTGGGAGCAGCACGCAGTCGTGGCGGGCGCCTGCGTCTCTGATAGCATCAGCAATCATTTTTATGGAGTGAGGGTGTTTCGCCTGGGTTGTCGGCGCTATTTCCTCGCTCTATCAGTCGCTGGCCCAGAGCTGGCCAACGCTCAAGGATTTGTAACGTGATTGGACGTTTGCGCGGCACCCTGGCTGAGAAGCAGCCTCCCCATCTGATTCTGGATGTAAATGGCCTGGGCTATGAACTTGAAGTGCCCATGACGACCCTTTACCGCTTGCCATCGGTCGGTGAACCGCTGACCTTGCACACTCATTTGGTCGTGCGCGAAGACGCGCAGTTACTTTATGGTTTTGTCGGCAAGCGTGAGCGCGATTTCTTCCGCGAATTGATCCGCCTCAACGGCGTCGGGCCGAAACTGGCGCTGGCCTTGATGTCGAGCCTGGAAGTCGACGAACTGGTTCGTTGCGTACAGTCCCAGGACACTTCGGCGCTGACCAAGGTCCCGGGCGTCGGCAAGAAAACCGCCGAACGCTTGCTGGTGGAGCTCAAGGATCGCTTCAAGGCCTGGGAAACCGTACCGGCCATGTTCGCCCTGGTGCCGAACCAGCCGGATGGACCCGCCCCGGTGAACACTGCTGAAAATGACGCCGTCAGCGCCTTGATTTCCCTGGGCTACAAACCCCAGGAAGCCAGCAAGGCTGTGTCTGCGATCAAGGATAAAGGTTTGAGCAGTGAAGACATGATCCGCCGCGCCTTGAAGGGAATGATCTAAGTGATTGAAGCTGATCGTCTGATCGCTGCCACGCACAGCCCGCGTGAGCGCGAAGAAGTCCAGGACCGGGCGATTCGCCCGGTCAGCCTGGCCGAATACATTGGCCAGCCGACCGTTCGCGAGCAGATGGAGTTGTTCATTCAAGCCGCTCGCGGTCGTAACGAGTCCCTGGATCACACGCTGATCTTCGGGCCGCCCGGCCTGGGCAAGACTACCCTCGCCAACATCATCGCCCAGGAAATGGGGGTGTCGATCAAGAGCACCTCGGGGCCGGTGCTGGAGCGGCCGGGTGACCTGGCGGCACTGTTGACCAACCTTGAGCCGCACGATGTGCTGTTCATCGACGAAATCCATCGCCTGTCGCCCATCGTCGAGGAGGTGTTGTACCCGGCCATGGAGGATTTCCAGCTCGACATCATGATCGGGGAGGGTCCGGCCGCGCGTTCGATCAAGCTGGATCTGCCGCCGTTCACCCTGGTCGGCGCAACAACGCGGGCGGGGATGCTCACCAACCCGTTGCGTGACCGGTTCGGGATCGTCCAGCGTCTGGAGTTCTACAACAACGCCGATCTGTCGACCATTGTCAGTCGCTCGGCAAGCATCCTTGGTTTGCCGCTGGATCCGGAGGGCGCCTTCGAAATCGCCCGCCGTGCCCGTGGCACGCCACGGATTGCCAACCGACTGCTGCGCCGGGTGCGTGATTTCGCGGAAGTGCGCGCCAAGGGGCATATCACCAAACCGATCGCCGACCTCGCGCTGAACCTGCTGGACGTCGACGAGCGCGGCTTCGATCACCAGGATCGGCGTCTGTTGTTGACCATGATCGAGAAGTTCGACGGTGGGCCAGTCGGAGTCGACAGCCTGGCCGCCGCCATCAGCGAAGAGCGTCACACTATCGAAGACGTGCTGGAGCCTTACCTGATCCAGCAGGGTTACATCATGCGCACGCCACGGGGGCGGGTGGTGACGCGCCATGCCTACCTGCACTTCGGTTTAAACATTCCGTCACGATTGGGCGAAATGCCCGTGGTAGACGAGTTTCTCGATGCCGCTGACGATTAATTAACATTGCGTGCTGATTTTTTCGGGCAATGTAGGGTCCCAGGACCGTACTTTCACGAGAAAGCCGCAGATCAATGAAAAACAGTTGCCTGGCCGGATTGGCAACCTGAGGAGTAAGCACTAGAGTATGCGCGCGCAAAACGGGCTTGAGCCTTTCGCACATCGTTGTCGCGTTTATTACGAGGACACCGATGCGGGCGGCATCGTGTATTACGTTAATTACCTCAAGTTTATGGAACGGGCTCGAACCGAGCGGCTACGAGATCTGGGCTTTGCCCAATCGCAGCTGGCAGGGGAGGACCTGTTGTTCGTCGTGCATTCCAGCGAAGCGCGCTACCACGCGCCGGCGCGACTGGATGACGAACTGCTGGTAAGCGCTGAAGTAATCGAATTGAACCGTGCCAGCCTGCGCTTCAAACAGCAGGTCAGGCGGGCAACGGATAATGCGCTGCTCTGCGAAGGGCAGTTTCTGGTGGCCTGTGTGCGCACTGACAGTTTAAAACCCCGGGCCATTCCCGAAGCTCTACGAGCGGCCTTTGCCGGCGTGAGCGGCGCGGGTACACACTCAAAGCAGGAGATAAAGCGTGGAAGCTAACGTCGTCGACCATTCCTCCATGTGGAGCCTGGTCAGCAATGCCAGTATCGTGGTGCAACTGGTAATGCTGACCCTGGTAGCCGCATCGGTGACCTCGTGGATCATGATCTTTCAGCGCAGCAATCTGCTGCGCGCCGGTCGACGTGCCCTGGAGAGCTTTGAAGAGCGCTTCTGGTCGGGTATCGACCTGTCCAAGCTGTACCGTCAGGCCGGCAGCAACCCGGACCCTGATTCGGGTGTCGAGCAAATCTTCCGTGCCGGTTTCAAGGAGTTCTCCCGTCTGCGCCAGCAGTCAGGCGTTGATCCGGAAGCGGTCATGGAAGGCGTGGCCCGTGCCATGCGCGTTGCCATTTCCCGCGAAGAAGAAAAGCTCGAGCAGAGCCTGCCCTTTCTGGCCACCGTCGGTTCCGTCAGCCCGTACATCGGTCTGTTCGGTACCGTTTGGGGGATCATGAACTCCTTCCGTGGTCTGGCAACCGCCCAGCAAGCGACCCTGGCCACTGTGGCCCCGGGTATCGCCGAGGCACTGATCGCCACGGCCATCGGTCTGTTCGCTGCCATTCCAGCCGTTATCGCTTACAACCGTTTTGCTGCTCGCAGCGAAACCCTGCTGGGCCGCTACTACACCTTCGCCGACGAGTTCCAGGCGATCCTGCACCGCAAAGTGCACACCAGCGAAGAATAAGCAGGTAATTTCCAATGGCTTTAATCGCTCGAGCTCGCAAAAAGCGCAAGCCGGTCGCCGAGATGAACGTGGTGCCCTACATCGACGTGATGTTGGTGCTGCTGGTCATCTTCATGGTGACCGCGCCGATGCTCAATCAGGGCGTGAAAGTTGATCTGCCCAAGGTTTCCAGCGAAGCCTTGCCGCAGGACAACAACACCCAGGTCCTGACCATTTCCATCAAATCCGACAAGACCTACTACTGGAACCTTGGCAGCGAAGTCGATACAGACAAGCAGCAAGACCGGGCCATGACGTTGCCGCAGATGACCGACGCCGTGACCAAGATCATTCGCGTCGGCAATGAAAACGGCAAGCACACCCAAGTCTTCATCCGCGGTGACAAATCCGTCGATTACGGTTCCGTCATGGGGGCCATGGGCGGGTTGCAGAAAGCCGGGGTCGGTAATGTTGGCTTGATTACCGAGGCGCCCTGATGCAGCAACAGCGAGAGCCGTCCGCCTCGGAAAGCTACTTCTGGCCTAGTGTCTGGGCGATTGGCTTGCACGTGCTGGTGTTCGGCATGCTGTTCGTCAGTTTTGCCTTTACCCCGGAACTGCCGCCGGCCAAGCCGATTGTCCAGGCGACCCTGTACCAGCTGAAATCGAAAAGTCGGGCGACCACCCAGACCAATCAGAAGATTGCCGGTGAAGCGCAGAAATCTGCTGCGCGTCAGACCGAAGTCGAACAGTTGGAGCAGAAAAAGGTCGAGCAGGAAGCGGTGAAGGCCGCGGAACAAAAGAAAGAAGAGGCGGCTCAAAAGGCCGAGGAAGCCAAGAAGGCCGACGAAGCCAAGAAAGCGGACGAGGCGAAAAAGGCTGATGAAGCCAAGAAAGCCGACGATGCGAAGAAAGCCGCGGAAGCCAAGAAGGCAGAAGAGAAACAATTGGCTGATATAGCCAAGAAGAAAGCTGAAGAAGAAGCCAAGAAAGCCGCTGAAGAAGAGGCCAAGAAAGCGGCCGCTGAAGAAGCCAAGAAGAAGATCGTCGAAGACGCGAAGAAGAAAGCCGCGGAAGACGCCAAGAAGAAAGCCGAGGCTGAAGAGGCGAAGAAGAAGGTCGCCGAAGAAGCGAAGAAGAAAGCTGCTGCCGATGCTGCGAAGAAGAAATCGCAGGATGCGGCACGTAAGTCCGCCGAAGACAAAAAGGCTCAGGCCCTGGCAGATTTGCTTTCCGACACGCCGCAGCGTCAGCAGGCCTTGGCCGATGAGCAGGGTGACGAAGTCGCCGGCAGTTTCGATGACCTGATTCGAATACGTGCAGCGGAAGGCTGGGCTCGTCCACCTTCGGCCCGCAAAGGCATGACGGTTCAGCTGCAAATCGGCATGTTGCCGGACGGTACGGTGACTTCGGTCAAGGTGCTCAAGTCCAGTGGCGACGGTCCGTTTGACGCTTCGGCCGTAGCGGCAGTGAAGAATATTGGACGATTGACAGAAATGCAGGGAATGAAGCCGAGCGATTTTGCTCCGTATCGTTCATTCAAGATGACATTCACACCTGAGGATCTAGCCCCGTGAGAAACCTCCTTCGAGGAATGCTCGTCGTGATCTGCTGCATGGCAGGGATCGCGATGGCAGATGAGAAAAACATTCTGGTCACCAGTGGCAGCGATCGGGCCACCCCGATCGCCGTTGTTCCGTTCGGCTTCCAGGGCGGTAGCGTGCTACCGGACGACATGGCGGAAATCATCGGTAACGACCTGCGCAACTCGGGTTACTACTCGCCGATTCCAAAGCAGAACATGATCAGCCAGCCGAGCCAGGCCAGCGAGATCATCTTCCGTGACTTCAAGGCACTGGGTGCCCAGTACGTCATGGTCGGCAGCATCGTTCCGGCGGGCGGTCGCCTGCAGGTGCAATACGCACTGTTCAACGTGGCCACCGAGCAGCAAGTGCTGACCGGCAGCGTGTCGGGCGGCGTCGATCAGTTGCGCGACATGGCGCACTACATCTCCGACCAGTCGTTCGAAAAACTCACGGGTATCAAGGGTGCCTTCTCGACTCGCCTGCTGTACGTTACGGCCGAGCGTTTCTCCGAGAACAACACTCGCTACACCCTGCAACGTTCGGACTACGACGGTGCCCGCGCCGTGACCCTGCTGCAATCGCGCGAGCCGATCCTGTCGCCGCGTTTCGCACCAGATGGCAAGCGCATCGCCTATGTCTCCTTCGAGCAGAAGCGTCCGCGGATCTTCATGCAGAACATCGACACCGGTCGCCGTGAGCAGATCACCAACTTCGAAGGCCTGAACGGTGCGCCAGCCTGGTCGCCGGATGGCAATCGCCTGGCGTTCGTGCTGTCGAAAGACGGCAACCCGGACATCTATGTGATGAACCTGGGCTCGCGTCAAATCTCCCGCGTCACCAACGGCCCCGGCATCAACACCGAACCGTTCTGGGGCAAGGATGGTTCGACCATCTACTTCACTTCCGACCGTGGCGGTAAACCGCAGATTTACAAAACCAGTGCGGGGGGTGGCGGTGCCGAGCGCGTGACTTTCGTCGGCAACTACAACGCCAACCCAAAATTGTCGGCTGATGAAAAGACGCTTGTCATGATTCACCGTCAGGATGGTTTCACCAACTTCAAGGTGGCGGCCCAGGATTTGCAGCGCGGTAGTGTAAAAATCCTCACTGATAGCACTCTGGACGAGTCGCCTACTGTCGCGCCCAACGGCACCATGGTAATCTACGCCACCCGCCAGCAGGGCCGGGGAGTCTTGATGCTCGTGTCCATCAATGGACGCGTAAGGCTCCCGCTTCCTACCGCACAAGGCGAAGTCAGAGAACCTTCCTGGTCCCCTTACCTGAACTGACGCGGCGCTATACGTTTTACTTAACACACTGGGGTTCATTAGGAGTTTCACGATGGAAATGCTGAAGTTTGGTAAATTTGCTGCGCTGGCACTGGCCATGGCTGTAGCTGTAGGTTGCTCGTCCAAAGGCGGCGACAATGCCGGTGAAGGCGCGGTAGATCCAAACGCTGGTTATGGCGCAAACACTGGTGCAGTTGACGGCTCCCTGAGCGAAGAAGCTGCTCTGCGCGCAATCACCACTTTCTACTTCGAATACGACAGCTCGGACCTGAAGCCAGAAGCCATGCGCGCTCTGGACGTTCACGCCAAAGACCTGAAAGCAAACGGCGCTCGCGTTGTTCTGGAAGGCAACACCGACGAACGTGGTACTCGTGAGTACAACATGGCACTGGGCGAGCGTCGTGCGAAAGCCGTTCAGCGCTACCTGGTACTGCAAGGTGTTTCCCCAGCTCAGCTGGAGCTGGTTTCCTACGGCGAAGAGCGTCCAGTTGCTACCGGCAACGACGAGCAGTCCTGGGCTCAAAACCGTCGCGTCGAACTGCGTAAGTAATTCGTCATGCGAACGTGCCGTCGTGCTGTAACTGTTCTGGCTCTCAGCCTCGCGCCGCTTGCGGTGTGGGCTGCGGTTCCTGTGGTCGAGGACAACTCCGGCTATAACAATAGCGGGAGCACTTATCCGCCTGCAGGTTACGGTACGAACGGCGCCTATGCCGGGGGAGGGGTTTCGACCCCTGTCTCGGCACAGGGCGAGCTGTTCAACCAACTGCAATCAATGCAGCAACAGATCGAGCGCCAGCAAGGTGCGATTGAAGTTCTGCAAAACGATGTAGCGCGCATGAAGCAGGAAAACCTGGAGCGATACCAGGATCTTGATCGGCGCATAGGAACCGGCGTTGCACCAGCCGCGACTCCTGAACATTCTTCCACCGGTGGTGATTCGAACGCCGCCGGTGCAGCCGCAGGTGCGGCAGCAGGCGCAGCCGCC
>NZ_AKJJ01000007.1:0-14175 GCF_000282395.1 Pseudomonas sp. GM55
CGGCATTGCGGCCGCTGGCCTGGTACAGCATCGCCAGATTGAGGTTCGCTTCGGCGCGTTCGAGCAGATTTTTCTGTACCGTCTCGTATTCGCCGATGGCAGCATTCCAGCTGTCTTGGGCCGTGCCCAGGCCGTTGCGCGCCACGCTGAGCAAATCCCGGGCGGCGGCGATGCGCACGGCCCGCACCGGGTCACTCAACAACGGCGTCAGCAGCGGCGCACGCTCGGGTGGCGGCAGGAAGGCGCTGAGCGTATGTATGGCGCTCTCACGCACTTGAGGCGCCGGGTTGTTCAGGTCCCTGCTGGCCAGTTTCAACGCTTGTTCGCTCGGAAACAGCGACAATTCGCCGAGCAGCGTTGCGCGCTGGATTGCCGGCAGATTGCTGCGTTGCAGTTGCTCGAACAACGCCTGCGCTGCGCCCGGTTGACCGCTGCGAATCAGCCACAGGCTTTCGTCGTACCGAGGGGCTTGTACCGCGCTGGCGTTGGCGGTGTTCCACAGCTTGAACTGCTCGGTGACCTTGTCACCGGCCTTGCCTTGGTGGCAGGTCAGGCAGGCATCCGGTGTACCCAGCTTTTTCGCCCGCTCGGGGTTGGGAATGCTGAAGCTGTGGTCATGCCGGAAGTCGTTGCCCATGTAGAACTTGCCGGGCATGTGGCAATCCACGCACTGCGAACCCGGTTGGCCCATGGTGTGGCGGGTGTGTTCGATGGAGTCGTAGTTCTTCGCTTGCAGGCCCTTGCCGTCGACGCCTTCCACGGTGGTTTTGCCGGCGGTGTTGTGGCATTGCAGGCACAGACCGTTGCCTGGCGCCTTTAGCTGCGTGCTGTGCGGGTTGTGGCAGTTGCTGCAGCGCACGCCCTTGTCGAACATTTTGCTCTGGGCGAAGGAACTGTGCTCGAACACCTCTTCCTTGATCTTGCCGTCCAGCGCGTACAACTCGCGGGTCAGGACGCTCGGCAGGTAGTCGTCCATCAGCCGTTTGCCAACCGTGTAGCCATCGTCCAGGGGCGCGCGGCGCGAGTGGCAGCGGGCACAGGTTTCAATTTCGACGGTGGCGTTCCTGTCCTTGAGGTCGACGGCAAATCCGGCATGGATCAAATCGCCTTTCTTTGCGGTCCATTCCAGGTGGTTGGAGGCAGGACCGTGGCATGCCTGGCAACCGACACCGAGGCTGTTCCACTGACTGTCTAAGGTGTTTTTCGCCGCGTCGAAATTGCGCTTGTAACCGGTGGTGTGGCACTCGATGCACATGAAGTTGGCGTTCTGGCTCGGTTTGCTCCAGTGCAGCGGGTCCTTGAAGGTCACGCCCTGGCCCGGATAGAGGTGAAACCAACGCTGCTTCTCGGTATCCCAAGCCACGTTCAGCGCTTGCAAGCGGCCGTCGCCAACCTCGATCAGATACTGCTGCAAGGGTGCGATGCCAAAGGTGTAGGCGACTTTGAAATCCGCGTTTTTGCCATCAATGCCGGGGGCGTTGACCCAGAATCCGTCGTCCTTGCGCGAGAATCGGGTGGTCTCGTTTTCTGCTTTGAAGATAACGTTGTTGAAATTGCCCAACATCGTCTCAGCAGTCGCTTCCTGCATCGCCAATTGGTGATGCGAGCCCTGCCAGTCCTTCACCTGCTCACTATGGCAGCCCTGACACTGTTGCTCATTGATCATTTTCGCCGGAGCGACGGCCACGGGTTTAGGTTTGGCATCTGCGGAGCGCGGCTCACTGGCCGGTACGTAGGTCACCGGTATTGGTTTGCTGCTGAACAGAAACCAGCCGATGCCAACGCTGGCCAGAATCAACACACCGATGAGAACGGGATACAGGTAGCGAAAGATCGAGGTCGGAAGCGAATCAGGGTTAGAGTTCAGCGCTTTCTTTTTATATTTGGGCATTGCGACTTCCATAGTCCAGGTGCGTTTGCCCTCAGGCGCGCGTTCAAGCTCTATGCAGCTTTGCCGGGCGGACAACGTCTGTCAAATGACCGTTGTGATCCTCTTCGTGACGCTGGATGGATTATGCCGTTTTTCTTTCAAGCCTTGCGCTGGTCAGTAAGGTACGCGATACAGAGTCGATTACGAAACCGAAGAAAATCCAGTTCGACTAATCGAGTTTGCGTCCATGAATTCACCTGGGTGCACTTCGTTTGAAGGTGTTGATCTTGCTGCAAGGGGTTGTCCGGCTTGCCACCAGGCGTTCAAGTGGCGCGACAATTGCCGGTATCTGTGGGGGAACGCTGGCACTTGCGAGGGCCGGGCTTCTCGACACGGTTCCTCATACCTCGAACAGCGCTGAATTTTTACAACAGAATGCCGCAGGTTATGACGGGTCCACGCTTTATCGAAGCAGCCAAGTCGCTGTGGTTGCTGACCGCATCATCACTGCTCCAGGTCCTGCCCCCGTTAGCTTTACCTGCGCAGTGTTCGAAGCTGCCGGGTTATCTTCAGAGATCATTTCGCAGTTCAGATCATTGTTGGCAGCGGAACACGGGTGACCGCTTCGTCCTGGAAAAACAGCCGATCGGGTGATGTGTTCGAGTGTCCGCTCTTTGGCTTTGCGGACGATCAAAAACGTCTACACAGGTTCGTTTCAAGTCACTCACCCTTGATAGCTGACCAGGTTAAAACCTTTGAACTCAAGGATGCCGAGGAGGCTCTGACTGGACCACGCTGGCTCTTAGCGCTCTGGCTACCTGGGTTTGAATCTCGTAGGCAGGCGCCTCGACGGCGGTGTAATCACGGGTATAGCGCGTAGAAAACTCCCGAACACCCCATTGCAGGTACTGCTGCACGTGCTTCAATTCATGCGCCCACAGCACGACGTTGTTAAGTGCATCATCGGCACTGCGAAAGACGATGATGTCTATAAGGGTGACTGCAGTCACATCGGGATTCTGCAGCATGGTGTTTGCGGCGTTCAGCTCCACATCATCGCCTACCTTGTAGCGAGCCGAGTCAAGCACTTGAATGTCATAGTAGGGTTCGAGTTGGGCTCGGATATTCAGCGGGATTGTCTGAATATCGCCAGTGGCCGCGGTGTTGCGCGATTGCACAATCCAACTCTGTAATCCAGAGGAAGCCATTTGGTTCATGCTTTCAAAGATCGCCCCCGTTTCCTCTTTGGAGCCCGGAGCACAAAAACAAGTGACCACGCAGACTTCGTACTGCCCTTTTGGGCAGGCGTAAACAGAAAACGAAGTGCCAACGGAAAAAAGCAGTACCGCCAAGCGGAAAACTTTACGCAAAAAGACAGCTGACAATTGGTTCTCCCAGAGGTAGTGGCGGTCGGCAGGTGATGCTTCTGGTATCCAGCCACGCCTATGACCGCTGCGACCACCGTTTGTTGCCTTAGCCCGGATTCATCCTTCAAGGCTCCCGACCCTTTTCGTCATCCGGGCCGATCACCGTCTTGCCGATGCGTGCATTGAGCAGCCTCTGCACGAACGACAAACCCAGCAGCGGACGGATGAAGTTGGCGAACCTGGCGCCGCGAATCATGCCGGCAGAGCCCGGTATGAACACCTCGATGTTGGGAATGCCGGTGGTGTGCCAGGCCGTGGAAACGTCATCCCAGGGAATGGTCATCGCCAGCTTCTCGCCGTCGCCGAAGTCGATACGACGCACCTGATAGGCCAGCGGTGCGAAATTGCACCTTACTTGACCTCCCGTTTGCGTTGCATATGACCACCCATTTGCATTCGACCTGACCAGTCATGTGCACCGTATTTGACCAGCAAGATTCGTGGAGACATGACCGGCAGAAACCGACCCAAACCGGTCAGTCGTGACAGGCAGAAAACGCTCCAGGCTGTGAAAAAACGCGGGCACAGTCTTGAAGACTGCGTTGCGACGTAAAGTCTGTCGGCGTTGGTTGATCAGCACACCAAAAATTTGCGTAGAAACGCGATTTTCGTCCCGATCCTGACAGTCAATCCTGCTCTTAGGCCCCATTGTGTGTCCGGGGCCGAGCGGCCAATTGCGAGCGGGGCGTCAAGATGGCCAAGGCAACCGCCACGATGAAGAGCGCCGGCACGTCACCTGCCAAGTGCCCCATTTGTCCCGGCTGGGTGACCGACTGGACGGCCATGATTCCTCCGTGTACGGCGCTAGACCACACGGTGAACCAGATTAGGCTCAGATTGGCTAATGGCTCACGTGCGGCCAGGATCAAGAACACGCCAAGTGTGGCGTAGATGCCAACGATCATCATCGGGTAGTCCGAGTGACCGACGTGCCAGGCCCAGCCGGACGGCCAGAACAACATAAGTGGGTAGAGAGCAAGGCACGCGAGGCCAGCCAAAACTAGAACGACGCGCAAATACCTGAGGCGATCGACTACGGTCATGGCGGACTCCTCTTTGGGCCTAACTCTAAATAGACCCCAAGTGGGGTGATGACGCCTTCACGGGCTTGGTGGATAACATTCCTTGTTCTGTCGTCTATCCCTGACTAGGCCGGGCATTGTGACAGTCGGGTGACCGCTGAAGAGGTTTATACACCATGGACGGAAAGCCCAATCTGCTCTATCAGTTCCGGCAGTAGACCAAGCATAGCTACTCATTTGCTATCGCTCCGTCCACTGGCTGCTTTTGGCCGGTTTCTGCCGGTCACCACCGGCAGCTATGGGATGAAAGCCACCTCTTACGACTCGGCTGCGTCGGCCAAAACCAATTGCTTGCGGCACGGCGAGACGAGTGAACTGCGGCAAGCGGTGTTCCAACAGGCCATTCGTCTCACCAGGGTCTGTTGACGTTTCGCTCCGAACCGCCGCGATCAGGGAAACATGACCGCCGCCGCGAGATACAGCAGCAACGCCAGCAGCAACACCACGGTGAAACCCAGGTGGATCGCCAGCAGGGTCGCCAGCACGGCCGCCACCACCGATACGCTGGCGTTGACGCCCCAGGCGATCGGCACCAGTGCTTCGGCGCGCGCGGAGACGCGCCCGAGTCCGAGCGGAAACGGCATGCCCATGGCGAACGCCAGCGGCGCTACCAGCGCGGCGCAGATGCCGAACCTGGCGAGGGTCTGCACCGGCGCCAGCAACTGGAACAACGGGGGCAGGACGATCAGGTAGAGCAGGACGATCGCGCAGATCGCCAGGACCGGACGCGCCAGCGGATAACGGGGCCCCACACCCGTTCCAATGCCCCCTCGCCGCCGGCCGGAGTAATGGCTGCCGAGGCCAGCGAAGATCAGGAACGCGCTGAGCGTTACCGCCACCGAATACAACGGGTGGCTGAGGAACAGGGTGAACTTCTGGATGAAGGCGATTTCCACGAACATGAAGGCGAAGCCGATGGCTGCGAAGTAGGACACGACCCGAAGTTCGAACCTGGCCAAAGCCGCATTTCGAGAGCGCCGCTGGCGCCGCCGCGCCACCCATAGCGGCGCCAGGATCAGCAGCACGGAGACCACGCCGGACTGCAGCAGCGTGGCGATCAGCACCGGATAGCCCAACTCCAGCATTGACAGGCCGCCCTGCGCCTTCAGCGCCAGCAGTTCCGGCAGCGAGCGCCACTTGAAGAAGTGGAAGAAATACGGCCGATCATCCGTGGTCGGCCCCACGTCGAACTTGTAGCGCGCCAGGAACTCCGCGCGCTCGCCGGACAGCAGGGCCTGTGCCGCGTCGAAGAACCAGGGCCGGTCGAGCAGGTTGTAGCGGTTCGCCTCGGTCACGGTCATCCCGGGGTAGTAGCCCAGGTCGAAGGAGCGCGCCCGGCAGAACTCCCGCAGCACGGCGATGCTGGCGTCGTCGAAATCCCTGTTGCTGACCAGCAGCGTCGCGGTCTTCCAGCCGCGGATCATGACGATGCGGCGCGCGGCGCTGGCCTGCCCGTCGCGCTCGATGGCCACGGCAGCGGTGGCCAGCAGCCTGGGAACATCGCGCGGCGGCAGGGTGACCCAGCGGGTGATGGCCAACAGGCCGCCGGGTGCGAGATGGCGCAGGTACTCGGTGAAGGCCTCCACCGTGTACAGGTAGTTCTCGGACAACGCATGCAGGCCGCCCGAGGCGGTGCCGAAGGAGTCCAGCAGGGCGATCTGGATCAGGTCGTAAGGCTCGTTGCGCGAAGCCACCAGGCCGCGCGCCTCGCCGATCAGCACACGGACGTTGGGCCCGCTGTACGGCTTGCCGGAGAAGTCGGCGAAGCGGCGCTGGACCAGATCGATCACCTGCGGGTTCAGTTCGACGGCATCCACCGCGCTGGCGCCGTGGTAGATCGCCTGCAGTACATCGGCGCCGGCGCCGCTGCCCAGCACCAGCACGCGGGGTTGGCGCAGCAGGTGATAGGGCAAAGCCGAGGTCAGGTAGTCCAGGTAGGCGAGCGGCTCGCGGCGCCCGTCATAGCGGTTCAGCACGGAAAGGCCGTCGCCGTCGGTGAAGATGGCCAGTTGCGCGGGCGGTTCCTGAGTCGCGTTGAGGCTTAGGCCCGGCGCGTGGCGCAGGGGAATGGTCGGGCTGTCGACGACCGTGAGCAGGCCCAGCGGACTCCAGGTCTGGGCGATTGCGCGCGCATCCTTGATACGCAGTGTCTGGCTCAGTTCCTTGTACTCGGAGGGCGACAGGGCGATCCAGCGCCCGGGCACGCCGGCCGGCACCGCGACCGCCGCCGCCAGCAGCAACGGCACGAGCCAGTGCCTGTGCCCCGTGCAAGCCATGCCGGCCAGCGCCCCGGCGGCGATGCCGGTGCCGCCCAGCAGCCGCAGTGCATCGACGGGCGCCAGGGCGAACAGCGCGGCGACGATCGCCAGGCTGCCCACGCCGGCTCCGAGAATGTCGAAGGCGTAGATCCGGTGAATCTGTTCCTGAAAGCAGGTGAAGGTCAGGCAGATGCACAGCGCCGCGCAGAAGAACGGCACGAACAGCAGCAGGTAGATCAGCAGCAGGCGCGCCGGCTGCCGAGCGTCCCAGAGGATCTCGAGGGGATTGAACGGAACCTGCTGGGCCAGGCTGAAGCAGGCGATGGCGCTCAGCCCGAACAGCACCGCGCCGCCGATGAACACACCGTGGAAGCGCGGCGCCAGTACCGGCCGCGCCAGCGCCACGGCGGTACCGGCAGCACCGTAGCCGAGCAGCGCGACGCTGATCATCATGTAGGCGAAATGGTGCCACTGGATGATCGAAAGCAGTCGCAGCAGCAGTACCTCATAGCCGAGCGCGGAGGCAGACAGCAGCGCCAGGGCGAACAACGGCGGCGCATACATGCTCAACCGCCTCCGACCAACGGTACGAAGCTAACAGGCAGCACCTGCCGGGTGGACACACTGCCATCGCCGGTCTTCTCGATCAGCAGCAGGTACTGGACCATGAACGGCGCGCCGACCGGGATTACCATCCGCCCGCCGGCCTTGAGCTGGGCAATCAGTGGCGGCGGCACATGGCTGGCGGCGGCGGTGACGAGGATGGCGTCGTAAGGCCCGTGCTCGGGCCAGCCGTGGTAACCATCGCCCAGCCGGGCCTGCACCTTTGCATATCCCAGCCGGCCCAGGCGCTCCCCGGCCTGCACTGCCAGCGGCTCGATGATCTCCATCGTGTAGACCGCCTGCGCCAGCTCGGCGAGGATCGCCGCCTGGTAGCCCGAGCCGGTGCCGATCTCGAGTACCACGTCGCCCGGCCCGACCTGCGCCAGGTCGGTCATCAGGGCGACGATGTAGGGCTGGGAGATCGTCTGGCCGTAGCCGATCGGCAGCGGCCGGTTCTCGTAGGCGTAGGGCACCTCATCGGGCGGGACGAACCGGTGGCGTGGCACCCTGGCCATCGCGGCCATCACCGGCGCGGCAAACTCGGCCCTGCCGGTGTCGTCGCGGGTAGCGGACGACATGTTGGCGATCTCCCGCACCATGGCGTCGCGCAACGGTACGAACGGGTCGTCGGCATGCAGGCCGGCAGATGCCAGCGCCAGAGCGATGGCAGGCGCCAGGATACGCGTCAGGAGCATCACCGGCTTCACAATGACTCCTCCGCCTGAGGAATAATCGAATCGTATGGCCGGCGGGCTGACTCGGCAAGCCGGGGGTGCCGGCAACCAAACCAGGCTGCGGCGACTGCCTGAGTAAATATCGCAACCCGTAACTGCACTGATAACACCCAGCCAGTTCGAGCGGGTGATACAAAAGTGAATGCGATTGTCAGCCAGTGGCCGTTATTTGCCTGTCACGACCGTAGCCGACTACTGTTGGATGCGAAGAGTCGCCCGAGCTTGTATTAATCAGAGATTGTTCATTAGCGACGTGCCCGCGAGAGGTCGACTGGCTCACCGGCATTGCCCCACACGCCCTCAAACCTGAAATGGCCTTTAGATTTCTGTGCCTGCCTCTCATCTCAAAAAACATCGATTTTTTGAAATCACACCACCCATGTATTGATTTAAATCGCGCAGATCTTCAATCCTCCATGAGTACGGCGATAGCTTTACGCAATTCTCTCGCAAAATTTCTGATACCCGTTGAATCAAGTCGTTTTCCAGGCGCATCCCAGTGACCGCTTTGGGCTGTGGATTCAACCGGTCGACGCAACAGATTGGCTAACTCGCCACCAAACGACAGCGCCTGGAAGTATTCAGGCGGAACACCGGATAACTCGAGGCCGGGGTGAGCTTGGAATCCGCAGCGTCCATAGTCGCCAGGATCGACTAATACCATGCAGCCGGCTGCCCTCTCCTGTAAACGGGAGAGGGGACCAGGCCAGATGCCTAGACGTGCAAGCGACCGATCAGGCTGACCAGGTCGGCCTGGCGGCTAGTGTCGGTCTTGCGAAACAGCGCGCGCAGTTGCGTGCGCACGGTGTTGATGGACACGCTCAAACGAGTTGCACAGTTTTCCGGCGTGAGTCCCTGAGCCAGTAGTTCAGCCAGGCGCTGTTCGGCCGGCGTGAGTTGGAATAGCTCGGCCAGCAGCTGAGATTGTGGCTGGTTTTCCAGCAGTGCCAGCAGCACCAATGGTTTTTGAAAGTGGCGGTTGAAGGCCACTTCGGCCGGTACCGGCGTGACCAGCAGCTCCTGCGGCTGGGTAGGGTTGAGGCACAGCCAGCCGGCGCGGCGCTTACCGTCCTTGCCGGCGGCGCGGCGGATCAGCGCTAGCAGGTGGGTGTCCTGACTCTTGCTGTGCAGGCGGTTGAAGTGTTCATAGAGCGGGAAAGTGCTCTGGCCCATGTGTCGCGCCGCCATCTGGTTGCAATAGAGTACGTGACCGTCGCCGTCCAGCAACCAGAGCGGGGCGGGATGGTGGTCCAGCAGCAGGTCGCGTGTGGCCAACTCCAGTTCCAGGCGGTTGACCTTGTTGGACAGCTTGGCGGCCTTGAGCAAGTGCGGGCTGACCCGCAGCAGCAAGGCCTGCTGCTGGGCGGTTGGCAAGGGCGCTCCGACCTCGTTGAGCACGGTCAGGTAGATGCCCGATTCGGCCTGTTCTTCCAGCTTGACGCAGGAGAGGTTATGCAGCCCGAAGGGGATGTAGAACTCCTGATAATAAGGGTCGCGCCGAATGCGTTCGGGACCGAAATCCATGAGGTCGTTGTACCACTCACCCACTTTGTGGGAGCGGATGAGGACAAGGCCCGGATCCAGATTGCAGTAGTGGCGGTTGTAGACGTCGATCGCGGTGGGGTCGCACAGGTTGAGCGTGGTGGAGGCGTGAGTACCGCTTTTGCGGTAATCGGTGAACAGCAACAAGCCCTGCTGTCGCCCGCTGGCCGCGACCAATAGTTCGAGCAGTGGCCGCCAGGCGGAGTTGTCCAGCACGCACTCATAACAAAGGACGACCAATTCGTCGTAGGCCTTCTGTTCATCCAGTCGTGGCAAGGGCAAGCCTCCCTGCTAGCGGTTGGCGTAGCGCCGTCTGACTTGCGGGCGCTACGTCTTCATATGGCGCATGGTCGAGCTTTCTGCAATGCCGGTGGTCGGGAAAGGGGCTTCTGAATGGTTCGATTATCGGACGAAAGGCTTATCTGATCATTCAAACGGATGAGGGAGAAGGGGGGACTGCGAACTAAAGTCATGACACCGTTAAAAATCTCGGACGTATAAGGGGTTAGGTCATGGCAATCATCAATGGTAATGAAAACGCCAATACTCTGACGGGCGGCTCTGCGGCCGACACCCTCAATGGTCTGGGCGGCAATGACACACTCTTTGGCAACGGCGATAACGACACTTTGGATGGTGGTACCGGCAATGACCTGCTCATCGGCGGACGCGGCAGCGATACTTACCGCTTCGGCCTGGGTTATGGCTTCGATGTGATCGACAATTCCGGTGGCGCCAACAGCGACGTCGACACCATTCGGTTAACTAACCTCAACGCGAACCAGGTTCGCCTGACCCGGATCGGTAACGACCTGGTGCTCAGTATCCTGACCACTGGCGAAACCCTCACAGTGAGTCAGCACTTCCTCGATGCAGACCACGCGATCGACCGAATTCAGTTTGCAGACGGCAGCCGCTGGAGCGCCAGCGATATCCTGGCCAATCTTTTTTACCCGCCTGTCGTGCCAACCAATGGCGCTGACGTCATCAACGGCAATCCCGGTGATGACATCCTCCTGGGCTTGGGTGGCAACGATACATTGTTGGGTAATGGCGGCAATGACACGCTCGACGGTGGCAGCGGCAATGACCGTATGGAAGGCGGCGTGGGCAATGACACCTATGTGGTCGATGCCGCCGCCGATGTGGTGGTGGAAGCGAACAACGCCGGTGATGATCTGGTGCAGGCCAGCATCAACTACACCCTGGGCAGCAATGTCGAGCGCCTTACCCTGACCGGCAGCGCCAACATCAATGGCACCGGTAATGGGCTGGACAACACCCTCAATGGCAACACGGGCAATAACATCCTCGATGGTGGAAGCGGTAACGATCTGATCCAGGGCGGCGATGGTGACGATACGCTGCAGGGCGGGGCGGGGAATGACATCCTCAAGGGTGATGCTGGCAACGACCTGCTCGATGGCGGCGCTGGCAACGACAACATGGCAGGTGGCAGCGGCAACGATATTTACATCGTCGCGCAGGCCGCAGACGTGGTGTCCGAACTACCCGGAGACGGCATTGATACCATCCGGTCCTCGGTAAACTACAGCCTGGGCGCCAACCTGGAAAATCTGGAGCTCACTGGCAGCAGTAACCTCAATGGCACCGGCAATGCCCTGGCCAACAGCCTGACGGGGAACACCGGCAATAACCGCCTCGATGGCGGCGCGGGGGATGACGTGCTGGCTGGCCGTCGTGGTAGCGACACTTACCTGTATGGCAGCAATTATGGTAACGACGTGATCGATAATAGCGGCGGTGCCGCCGCCGATGTCGATACGGTGCAACTGGTTGGGCTCAACAGCGGCAACATGCGTTTTGTGCATGTCGGCAACGACCTGCAGATGGTCGTGCTCGCCACCTCACAGACCCTGACCCTGAAAAATTTTTACCTGGGCGCCGATTACGAGATCGACCGGGTGCGCTTCGATAACAACGTCGTCTGGAACACAGCCACGCTCAAGGCGGCGGCCACCAGCCCGGTCAACGTTGCTCCTACCTCAACCAATGACAGCCGGACCACACTGGAGGACACGCCGGTCATCCTGGGCAGTGCCGACTTCGGCACCTACAGCGACCCGGAAAACAGTCCGCTTGCAGCGGTGAAAATCACCGGTCTGCCAACGCTCGGCAGCCTGCAGTACAACAATGGCAGTGCCTGGATCGCAGTCGTTCAGGACCAGGTCATCAGCAAGGTCGACCTCGACGCCGGCAAGCTGCAGTTCGTGCCGGCCCCCGATGGTAATGGCAGCGGCTATGCCAGCATCGGTTTCAAGGTCAGCGACGGCACGGCGTTCTCGATCAATGCCAATACCTTGAGTGTCAATGTTACCCCGGTCAATGATGCGCCAACGGTCAGCGGCCCGGTCACTTTGTCGGATGGCACAGAAGATACTGTTTATACAATCACAGCCGCACAACTGCTGACCAATGCCAGCGACGTCGATGCCGGCGACAGTCTGAGCGTGCAGAGTATCAGCGTCGACCCGGCTGACGGCTCGATCACGGCCAACCCCGACGGCAGCTGGATCTTCACCCCGGCGCTGGATCGCAACGGTTTGGTGAATTTTGCGCTAGTGATTGCCGACAGCGCTGGCGCGACGGTCGCCACTTCGGCCACCCTCAGTCTCGCAGCGGTTGATGATGCTCCCACCGCAGTGGCCACGGTGACTGCGCTGAGCGATGACAGCGGCACCGTCGGCGACTTCCTCACCAACGTCACCAGCCAGACTGTGAGCGGCACTTACACCGGTACCCTGAACATTGGCGAGGCCATCCAGATATCCGCCGATGGTGGCATCACCTGGGTCAATGCGGCGGCCGATAGCGCCACCCATAGCTGGAGCGCCAGCGGCGTCACCCTCACCAGCAGCGGTACCAGCTTGCTGGTCCAGACCATCAATGCCGCCGGCAACAGCAGCGCCGGTACCGCCCACAGCTACACCCTCGATACCAGCGCCGATGTCGGTAACGACCTGAGAGTCGTTATCGCCGACAGCCTGATCAACAACGCCGAGAAGACCGCGGTCGCCTACAGCGTGACGGGACTCGACGCGGATGCCAATGCCGTCGTTACCTTCAGCGACTCGACCAATAACCACGTGCTCGGCGTCAACGGCAGTGCCGACCTGTCCAGTCTGAACGATGGCCCGATCAGCGTGTCGATTGTCGCCACCGATGGCGCTGGTAACAGCGCCAGCTACAGCACCGGCAACCAGACCAGGAGACTGACGTTCGATGATGTTCTAATTGGCCCGTTGACCAACCAGTACCTGGGACTCGGCGTCACTGTTTCTGGCGCTACAGTCGTTGGAGCTTATCAGACAATATGGTCTGCTCAATCAGGAACGAACCTCTCTTATTCTGAATTGGGCCTGATGATCTTCACCTTCAATTTGGCCATTACCGGCAATATCCATTCGGTGTCGGCCTATGTTTCCGGTGAAGTGTCTACCGGTCTTTTCGCTTACAACGCCTCGGGCGTGCTGATAGGGCAAACGGTTTTGTCGTCTTCGGCAAATAATGAACTGTTGACGGTGACTTCCCTCGGTGACCCGATCGCACGGCTGGAGATCCACGATGGCGGCGCAAGCTTCGCGGTGGATGACCTTGCCTTCACAAACATCGGCGGGCTCACACTGGACACTACCGCCGACACGGGTGGTGACCTGACGGTGTCGCTGGCCGATTCCCTTATCAGCAATGCCGAGAAAACGGCGGTCGCCTACACGGTTACCGGCCTCGATGTGGGTGCCAGCGCCATCGTCAGCTTCAGCGATGGCAGCCAAAGCGTTGTCGGCGTCAACGGCAGCGCCGACCTGTCCAGCCTGAGCGATGGCCCGATCAGTGTGTCGGTAACGGCCAGCGACACGGCTGGCAACACCATCAATGGCACCGGTAGCACACTCACCCTCGACACTACCGCGCCACTGGTGAGCGCCCCGGTGACTTTGGCCGGTGGCAGTGAAGACTCCGCCTATACCTTCAGTGCCGCGCAACTATTGGCCAACACCGGCGACATTGGCAACACGCCGAGCGTGAAGAGCGTCAGCGTCAATCCGAACGACGGCACGCTCACCGACCATGGCGACGGAAGCTGGACCTTTACACCGGTCGCCAACCGCAATGGTGCAGTGACGTTCAACGTGGTAGTCACCGACGGCGGCAACGACGTGGCGACCTCGGCCAACCTCAACCTGGCAGCGGTTAATGATGCACCCGCCGGCGACGTCATCATCAGCGGCAACGCCACCGAAACCCAAACGCTGACCGCCGGCAACACGCTGGCCGACGTCGACGGCCTGGGTACGGTGTCGTACCAGTGGCAGCTGTCGGCCGACGGCAGCAGCAACTGGACCGACATCGCCGGCACCACCAGCAGCACGCTGGTGCTGAGCCACGCCTTGCTCGGCCAGCACGTGCGCGTGCTGGCGCGCTACACAGACGGCGGTGGCACGGTCGAGTCGGCGGCGAGCGCAGCCACCGCCGCGGTCGCGCAGCTGGTCAACCTGTTCGAGGGCGACGCCAACAACAACGTGCTCGACGGCACAGCCTACCAGGACGTGATTCGCGGCTTCGGCGGCGCCGACATCCTCAACGGCTACGCGGAGGCCGATACGCTCGACGGCGGTGACGGCGACGACACGCTGAGCG
>NZ_AKJJ01000008.1:0-23834 GCF_000282395.1 Pseudomonas sp. GM55
GGGCCGCCAATATCGGCGGGATCGTCACCCCGATCGTGATTGGCGGCATCGTCCACGCGACCGGCTCGTTTGCCTACGCCTTCTGGTTCATTGGCGGCGTGGCGCTGATTGGCACCTTGTCTTATTCGTTGCTGCTCGGTCGCTTGTATCGCATCGAGCTCAAGGCGCGCTGAGCTCAGAAAAGCGTTTTTCTCCAACATCAAGCGGCTTTCGTCCAACTTCGCAAAACGAAGCCGCCGTAGGCTGATGCTTCCAACAGGACAACGACAAAAATGACTATGACCGAATACGTATTCACTCCGGACTTGCCCGTGACTTTACCGGTTGCCGGCAGCCAGCAGCGCTTTCCCGTTGGCCGGGTATTTTGCGTCGGCCGCAATTACCCCTGGCCAGACACGCAAGGACAATCCCGTCAGCCGCCCGTGTTCTTCATGAAGCCGGCGAGCAACGTGGTTGATGCCGTGGGTGAGGTGGCGTTCCCGTCGTTGACCGAAGAATTCGCCCACGAAATCGAACTCGTCGTGGCGATTGGCGAAGGTGGCGCCAATATTCCGGAAAGCCAGGCCTTGGCCTATGTCTGGGGCTACGCCGCCGGACTTGACCTGACGCGTCGCGATGTCCAGCGTCTGGCCAAGAGCAATGGTTTGCCTTGGGAAGGTGCCAAGGTGTTCGACGGTGCCGCACCGATGACCGCCATTGTGCAGGTCACTCGCACAGGGCATCCCGATGGGGAGTTGTGGTTGAACGTCAATGGCGAGGAACGCCAGCGCGACAGCCTCGACAGCCAGATCTGGTCAGTCAGTGAAATCATCAGCCGCATCTCACAATACGTCGCCCTCAGGGCCGGCGACCTGATCATGACCGGCAGCCCGGCAGGCGTCGATGTGCTGCAACCCGGCGACATTATCAACGCCGGAATCGATGGCATCGGCCAACTGGAAATGCGCGTCGGTCAGCGTCCTTGATCCCGGCATCCGCCCCCTCGAATTGAATAAGGAGAAAACAACATGAACAGTCCTTTGAAAGTAGCCCTGGTGACTGGCGCCGGTAGCGGAATCGGCCGCGCGGTGACCCTCGGTTTGTTGGCCGACGGCTTCACCCTGGTGTTGGCCGGACGCCGACCGGAGCCATTGCAAGCCCTGGTCGAACTGGCGGCCAGCGAAGGACGCGAAGCGTTGGCAGTGCCCACCGATGTGCGCGACCCGGCCAGTGTCGATGCGCTGTTCGCAACGATCGCAGAGGTGTACGGACGCCTGGACGTCGTGTTCAACAACGCCGGGGTCAATGCCCCCGCCGTACCACTGGATGAACTGACGTTCGAGCAGTGGCGAAACGTGATCGACACCAACCTCAACGGCGTTTTCCTCTGTGCCCGCGGCGCCTTCGGACTGATGCGCCGGCAACAGCCACAAGGCGGTCGCATCATCAACAACGGCTCGATTTCAGCCCATACCCCACGACCATTCAGCAGCGCTTACACCGCCAGCAAACATGCTGTGCTGGGACTGACCAAATCCCTGGCCCTGGACGGGCGAGAATTCAACATCGCCTGCAGTCAGATCGACATCGGCAACGCCCTGACGGAAATGTCAGTGCGCATGACCAAAGGCGTACGCCAGGCCAATGGAACCATCGCGGTAGAACCGATGGTGGACGTCAAGCATGTGGCCGATGCCGTGCGCTACATCGCCGGTCTGCCGCTGGAGGCGAACGTCCTGAACATGACTGTCATGGCCACCGCCATGCCGTTTGCCGGTCGCGGTTGAACCCGCCATTCCATTTCGTTATTCGAGGTTTACATGAAGCCAGAAGTCTTGCAGCTCAGCCCGATCCTGATCCCTGAAATCAATACCCGGCTCAATGAACTGTTTACGGTCAGACGTTACTTCGAGCAGGCCGACAAGCCAGCCTATTTGCAGGAGCATGGCGTGAACATTCGCGGCGTGATCACCGGCGGGCATACCGGAATCAGCCAAGCGCTGATGGCGCAGCTGCCCAACCTGGAAGTAGTGGCAGTCAACGGCGTAGGCACCGATGCGGTGGATCTGGCCTACGCCCGGGATCGCGGGATCCGCGTGACCGCGACCATCGGAGCGCTGACCGAAGATGTCGCCGATCTGGCGATCGGATTGTTGATTGCCGTATGTCGTGGGCTGTGCACCAGTGATCGTTACGTGCGCTCGGGCCAATGGCCCCACAGCGCGACGCCGTTGGCACCGTTGCCGTTGGCCCGTCAGGTATCCGGCATGCGCATCGGCATCGTCGGGATGGGCCGGGTCGGCCGCGCGGTTGCTACCCGCGCGGCGGCGTTCGGGTGCCCGATCAGTTACACCGATCTGCAGCCGATGAGCGATGTAAACCACACCTTCATCGCCGATCTGAAGCAACTGGCCAACGACAGTGATGCGCTGATTCTTGCGGCCGCCGCCGACAAGGCTGAAGCCATCATCGATGCCCAGGTGCTGCAAGCTCTGGGCAAGGGCGGGTATTTGATCAACGTGGCTCGGGGGAAACTCGTCAACGAGGCTGATCTGGTGTCTGCGCTTGAAGCAGGTGAGATCGCAGGTGCGGCGTTGGATGTATTTGTCGATGAGCCGAACGTTCCCGAAGCGCTGTACGGCAACGAGCAAGTGGTGCTGCAGCCACACCGCGCTAGCGCGACGCTGCAGACCCGAACGCGAATGGGCGAGATGGTGGTGGCGAGTCTGGTTGACAGTTTTGCCGGAAGAATACCGCAGGGGTGTGTGACTCACTGACTGAGTGTTGGCCACCTTGGGGGACTAGCGATCCTTCAGAGGTGGCAAAGCCAGTGCGGAGCTGGGTATCGCTGTCGCCGATCTCTACCCGCGCATGACGCTAGTAGGAGACATCACAGCCAATGGCAGCCTGCTCGGCACACCTCTAGCCGAACGTGCGACGATCGCATCTGCAGGGCTATCAATCCACATTCCATTGCTGGACTGGGGCGCACGCCGCGCGATCGTGAGTGCGCGCGAAGCGGGTTTGACGGAAGCGATCTTTGCGTACCGCCTGGCAGTGCTTGAAGGCATCGAAGATACAGAAAATGCACTCAACGCCATTGATGTCGGGCGCCGCAAAGCCATGGAGGAAGAGATTCGTCTAGCGGCCGCCCAGCGCACGGCCACCCATGCCGATACGCTGTACCAACGCGGCGTCACGGACCTGCTCGATCGTCTCGACGCGGCGACGGCCTTGCGCGAGGCTCAACTGAGCACCGCGGACGTTGTCGAGCAACAAGCACTGGCTGTGGTCGCGCTGTACAAGGCTGTCGGCGGAGCGAGTCTGGAGCCTGTTCATTAGCCGGCATTCGTCGGGCTCAACAAAGCCTCCAGTGCGTTGAGGTACCCCCTCAGTGTCAGTACTCCGACATCACCACCATCACTTCAGCGTCGGCGCCATCCTCGCTTTCAGCCAGATAAATATGACCAATTGAGCTGTTGAAATAGGCTGTTTCGCGACAGCCGATGCTGAGGGATTCACCCGTTTCGAATTGAATGCGCACACGACCTGACAGGACGATGGCGAACTCTTGTCCGGGGTGACGAATGTAGTCTTCGAACTGATTCAGCTCGCGCGCACAGATCCGTGCGTACATGGGCGTCATACTGCGCCCGGGGAAATCCCCCGCCATCGGGTGATATTCGTAATTGCCCGTGCTGTAACCCGCCGCACTGTCGATGGCGGTGCTGACCACCGTGGGCTGCACAGGGCTGGCGCCCGCCTTGGCCGGACTGAAAAGCTGGGAAATGTCCACACTCAGGGCCCGAGCTGCGGCCGCGAGTTTTTCGTAACTCACCGACACTTGCGCCAGCTCCATCTTCGACAAGGTCGACAGCGCCACGCCTGAACGCTGCGACAGTTGCTTGAGCGTCAACTTCTGATTCTTGCGAATGACACGCAGGCGGGCACCGACCTGGGCGCGATCTATCAAGGGGTGGTCCGTGGAACACGAGACTCGATCGGAACTCATGCAGACTCTCTGTCGTACAAAAAACGGCGCCTGGGACTGAGCCAAGGCAAGGGCTGGAATAATACCTCAAGGTCGCGGGGTCATGGGTTGACTGGAAAATTCTCATATCTTATATTTCTCGTATGTGAGAATTATAAAAATAGAGGGGAGAACCTTTCTTCCCCATCCCCCACAGAAAGGAGGTACTTCGGCATGTACGACAGCGAATGTTTCGATTTCGCCATCATCGGCGGCGGTATTGCGGGGGCTTCCCTGGCCTATCGCCTGGCTGGGCAAACCCGCGTTGTGGTGCTTGAGCGTGAGAGTCAGCCGGGTTATCACGCCACCGGACGCTCCGCCGCGATGTTCATGGAAAGCTATGGCACACCGCAGATCCAGGCATTGACCCGCGCCAGCCGGGACTTCTATGAGCAACCACCAACTGACTTCACCGAACATGCGCTGCTGGAGCCTCGCGGCTGTCTGTACGTCGCAGGTGAAGGGCAGCAATCCCTGCTGAAACAAACCTTCGATGCCAGCCTGGCACAGGCTGGCAATGTTTCATTGATTGATACCGAGCACGCCCTCGCGTTGGTGCCCTGCCTGCGCCCAGAGGTGATTGTCGGGGCGATGCTCGAAACCGACGCCCGTGATCTGGACGTCCACGCGCTGCACCAAGGTTTTTTGCGGGCCATGCGCCGTGCCGGTGGTGTGCTGCAGTGCGATGCCCAACTGAGTGTCGCCACCCGCGAGGGCCGTCAGTGGCACCTGACACTGACCGACGGCCGCCAGTTGCGCGCACGCAATCTGGTGAATGCCGCAGGTGCCTGGGCCGACCAGGTGGCGCAGCAGTGCGGCGTGAAACCCATTGGGTTGCAGCCCTGCCGACGTACCGCCTTTACCTTCGACGGCCCTGAGGACATGGACTTCTCACGATGGCCTGCGGTGATCGGCATCGACGAAAGTTTTTACTTCAAACCAGACGCCGGCCAGTTGCTTGGCTCGCCAGCCAACGCCGCCCCTGTCCCGCCACAGGACGTGATGCCCGAAGAGCTGGACATCGCCACCGGGATTTACCACATCGAGGCCGCCACCTCCTTGACCATCCGCCGCCCACGTCACAGTTGGGCCGGCCTGCGCTCGTTCGTCGCCGACGGCGATCTGGTGGTCGGCTGGGACGATCACTGCGAAGGCTTCTTCTGGCTGGCGGCCCAGGGCGGTTATGGCATTCAGTCCGCGGCCGGCGTATCGCATCTGGCCTGTGCCCAATTGCTCGATCAGCCCCTGCCCGAAACACTGCGCCGTCAGGGCGTCGAACCACAACGCCTGGCACCTGGCCGCTTGCGTTAATCATTCATCCCAACGAGGTTCCGTACCATGTCTGACAATTTTCAGCGCTACCCCAGCCACCTGCCCTATCCGTTCTCCAAGGCCATTCGGGTCGGCGACTTTCTGTTTCTCTCAGGGCAAGTACCGATGAACCCTCAGGGCGAAGTGGTGCTCGGTGATATCCGCGAGCAAACCGAGGCTGTCATGGCCCGCATCGGCGAGACTCTGGCCGAATGCGGCGTGGGTTTTGATCAGGTGGTGAAGGCCACGGTGTGGCTGTCGGACATGCAACATTTCGCCGGTTTCAACGAGGTGTACAAGCGCCACTTCGAGAATGGTTTCCCGGTGCGCTCCACGGTCGGCGGCGCCCAGTTTGCGCTGGGGGTCGATGTGGAGATCGAAGTCCAGGCCTGGGTCGGCGCCCGCTGATCCACCCCTGCTGTTTGCCAGTGCGATGCCCCGGGAGGGCCATGAACAGTGGTCGCTCCCATAAGCCATAACAAAAACAATTCGAGGGAAATCGTCATGAAAGAAAGTCTGAAAATAGCCGGCGCATTTGTCGGTGTGATTGTCGGCGCTGGGTTCGCCTCCGGTCGGGAGCTGCAGCTGATGTTCGTGGATTTCGGCGTATGGGGACTGCTCGGGGCGGTGGTCAGCGCCACGCTCTTCACCTTTCTCGGGATGGCGTTGGCGGGCATGGGCAGCCGACTGCGGGCGAAGTCCCATAAGGACGTAGTGTATGCACTGTGCGGACGCTACTTGGGCACCTTTGTCGATTTGATGATCACATTTTTCATGTTTGCGGTGACCGTGGTCATGTTGGCCGGCGGCGGCGCCTTGCTGGAACAGCAGTTCGGTATCCCTGCCATGTTCGGCAGCATGACGGTGACCCTGATCGTGGTCGCCATCGTGTGCCTGGATGTGCAGAAGGTCATTGGGATGATCGGCGCCGTCACTCCGCTGTTGATCCTGACGGCGGTAGCGGTGGCCCTGTATGGCGTCGCCACCCGGGGCTTGAGTTTCGGTGAGCTCAATCAACTGGCCAGCCGGCAGGATGCTGGCGCGAGCCATTGGCTGCTGGGAGCGTTGTTGTACGTGTCTTACAACATCGTCGCCGGGGTGCCGTTCCTGGCGATCATGGGCGGTGCCGCGAAATCCGAGAAACAGGCCATCTGGGGGGGCATTTTCGGTGGCGCGTTGCTGGGGCTGCTGATGCTGGTGATGAGCTTGGGATTGCTGTCACGCCTGGACAGCGTGGCGGACTTGCCAATGCCCATGCTGTCCATCGCCACGGAGGTTTCGCCGGTCCTCGGCCTGCTGATGGCGGCGATCATTTTCCTGATGATCGTCAACACGGCCGTCGGGACCCTGTATTCCTTTTCGGCTCGGCTACTGCCAGCAGGCACTCGCAAATTCCGCGTCGGCTCAGCAGCCGCTGGCGCACTGGCTTTCGTCGGCAGCCTGGTCGGATTTGTGAGCCTGGTGGGCCAGGTCTATCCACTCTTTGGCTACCTGGGTTTTTTGTTGATTGGCGCAGTGGTCGTTGGCTGGTTACGCGTAGGGCGCCTGGTCCAGGCTTAATCAGTCAATATTGGTGTGCTGAGCCCCAAAAAAAGTGCGGCCATGACCATCGACGGAATCGGCAGGCCGTACGGGGCGATACTCATGCCAGCGGCCCAAATAGGCTGTCAGCGCCCAGAGCAAACCGGTGCTGGCGTTGGCGGTCACAGTTTCAGCCCCCATGTATTGCTGATCGATCAGAATCAGTGCCAGGTAGATCTGCAAACGGAGGTCCGTTGCACGGAGCACGCATTTGGCACAATGTTTTCTTCCTAACTCAATCGTTGAGGCCTCATGATCCGCGACTTTCGAAACGTTGACCCAGAGCCCGTATTGGACATTTGGCTACGAGCGTCAATCCAGGCGCATCACTTCATAGCCCCCGAATTCTGGCGTAGCCAGCTTGCTGCTATGCGTGAGGTCTACCTACCCGGCGCCATGTCCCGAGTGTTTGAGGCAGACGGGACGGTAATAGGATTCTGCTCTGTATATGGAGACACACTTGCGGCGCTATTCGTATCGCCTGAGCGTCAGGGGGACGGTATAGGTACGCAGCTTCTCGCGGACGCCATGGCATCTAAGTCAACTCTACAACTGACTGTATATTCGGCGAATGCACCTAGTATCCATTTCTATGAGAACCAGGGTTTTGTAGTTCTCAATGAACAACTGGACGCACACACTGGTCACCTTGAGAAGGTGATGCGCTGGGTCGCCTAATCTAACTAATGTAGCTATGGCGAAAGGAAAACGACAGGTCGCGCTAGCTTCAGCGTAAACGTCTGCCCAACCGACCTTGCGTCGTTAAGGGCCCGTGATTTTCGATGGGAAGACGGACAAGGAGCAATCAACAACTGGCGCAAACCCGGCGGGTACTCCGTACCAGTCTCCGGATGCTTTCTTCGAGGACAAACAAAACCCCTACCTGCGTACGCAGATAGGCGACGAGATCCCCGACTTGCACATTGCTGACACCGGCCCCCACAACGGCGACACGCCTTCTGCTTACACAGAATTTAGTTGTGTTGCATCGACCGGTTGAATCCACTGCCAAAAGCAGGGCCTGGTGCCGGTCAGAGGTGTACACGATGGGCCAAGCCACGCCGTTAGCGGCAAAACGTCACGACACCGAATCGAGGGTACACGATCAATTCACCGAATCCATTTGACAGCCCACAATGGGTATCTATAGTCGATCTGCGGCTAATTGGAAGGAATCCAGTCTGCCAGAGCTAGAAACAGGAGTTGCATGATGTACACGATCACGGATGAACTACAGATGAACCCCGCAAAAGCCTACCAGAACAACCCCGACCACTCGCATATTGACTTTCGCAGAGAGCTACCGCGGCTACCTGCAAGTTGACGCCCCTCTTCTATTGCGTGCGCCACTAACGACGCACTGCATTCGCTCGTCACAAATAAAAAACCAAACATTAAAACTTGGTGTGCCGCCATGACCGAAATTAACTATCTGGATCAAGCAGCTCCCCTGCCCCTGGGCGTCGAACAGCAATCCCCTGGTTTTATCCTGCGTCCCGGGAAAACCGAGGATGTAAACAGCCTCGCAGAGTTATTCAGTGTTACTTATGGGCAAACAACCCATCCCTGCCAGAATCCGATCCATATCTATAACGCGATGATTTCCGGATTGCAGAAGTGGTTCATCGTCGATATCGACTCGCTGATTGTGGGTTGCTTATGTATCGCCCGCCGTCCCTGGAACCAGTCGTGGGAAGTGTGTTACGGGATGGTGCATCCAGACACCCGCAGAGCAGGTCTCATATCCAGCCTGGTAAGACTCGGCTTGGGAAGTCATTTCACTGAGTCCATCGAGTTGGGGTTCTATATCACTCGGAATATAGCCAGTCACTCGGTCATGAAGAAGATCAGAGCGGCCGTGCTAGTGGGCCATGACGGTGGCCCGGATATGGTCGATGGCGTAAGGGAATATCACTTTACCGCCATACATCCTCGGGCCGCGGACGGCTTCCGTCATATAGCGCCCTGGTATGCCAGCAAATCCGGCACTGAGTTCATCAGCGACTACCTGTACAAGTCACTGAGTCTTGAACCGGTATCCGATGCTTATCCAGCCACCTACCTGACCGGACCACAAGGGACCGATCAGCACGGGGCACTTCTCTACTCCTACGACCCTGCTGCCAAGGCCCTGATGCTGTCCGGTTATGTTGGAACAAGCGAAACGGGACAGGGAATCATGGATGAACTCAAGGCACTTCTGCAGCACTGGAAAAGTGCCGAGTACGTCAGTGCCTGTGTTCTTGCCGACAAACTGGAACTTATCAGCAGCATGATCAGGCTGGGATTCTCGATTACCGCCTACCTCCCCGCCTGGTACCAGCAGGATGGCGCCAGATACGACTGCATCTTGCTGGTGCTTCAGGACTTCCCTCAGGTGCCACGAAGCCATGGCTTCGATGCCGAGGTGATGTTCTTTGATCAGGCCTACTCCAGGCTGACCAAACATCTCTGCAATATCAGCCCCAATTAAAAACGAACTCTATCTAATCAACCGCCATACATCCTTAGACGGATGACTATTGGATACTTCAGAAAATGACCAAAGAGCAATGGCTTGTTATTCGAAAACAGATCCCTGACGGCGCCAAAGAACCTTGGACAGTCATACTGTGGGTAGTTGACCTGCTGGTTCTCACCCTGGCCTGGAACCTATGGCTGAGTTCATCCACAGTCCTTCAAGGGCTGGCCTTGGTATTGGCCGGATTTTCCGTTCTGCAGGTCTACGTTATCCTGCATGAGGCGTTGCACGGCGCGGCCTCCGACAATCGCAGCCTCAACAACTTCATCGGCCATTTCAGCGGCGGGCTGATCGCTCTGCCCTTTCTGGTGCGGCGCCGATTTCACATGGCCCATCACACCTGGGCGGCCCACCCGATCAACGATCCGGAAAACAAAAACATGATCGAGAAGTTCTCGGTCTTGACCAAGAAACAGGAACGGAGGCTGGAGTTCATGTGGAAGCACTGGATCCCCATGATCGCCGCCAACCATTTTCTCTCCAACTGGCGAGCGCCCTTTGTCGCACGCACCCAGGGAGACAGCTCAGCGAGAATAATCAAAGAGATTCGTTTCGCCCGTATCTACCTGGTCGGTTACCTGGTAATGGCCGGGGTTGCTCTGGCCTTCGGTCATCTGGCGGACTTGGTGGTCTTTTATCTGGTGACATGGGTGTTTCTCTTTTTTATGGTGGAGTTGCTGAACTTGCCCCACCACGCCGAGGCCCCGCTATTGCCCAAGGATGCCGATCGACTTCAGTACTGGGAACAGGACGCCATATCCCACGATTGCAAAAGCCTGCCGCTCTGGTCGCGCTTTATTATCCTGAACTTCAACCTGCATGTCGTTCACCACGCCTTCCCCTCGGTGCCCTGGTATCGCCTGTCCAAGGTCCACCGCCTGCTGAATCAACAGCAACACAGCCCGGCGGCATCGCAAATCAATGAATGGGACTTTGCCTGGAAAAATCGACGCCGGCCGCTGCTGAAGCTGATGGGCCATTTTTTCGATCGTCGAGCCTGAAAGGGGTCAGTGGTTAGACGGTTGACGCGACAACCACCTTGAAAATGCCGGTCCCTCGGCACAAAAGGCTCGCTGGGGCGTTACCAGATCATTCCACTCAGAGCACTGGTTTCGCACTGTTCGCGCGTCGCACTCTCTTTTGTTGATCGTGGTTAACCGTTGTCGCTTCGAACATGAAATTTTGTTGGTACCCCCTCAACATCGCCATCAACGGACATTTGCAAATTACCCCCTACACATAAAATATGGCGTGGCTCAGCACTCCCTTGCGGCTAGTAAGGGAGTGCTATAGCGGGTTGAGCCAAAGTCGACAAAAAACGCAAAATCACCGAAAAAAAATATCTCAGAAACAAAAGAATGAATCGCAGGATTTTATAGAGCCGTCGGCAATGACAAGAACTATCGCCTATTAACTTTACGGAAAGAATGTGTAATTAGGTCTAGAGATATGACCGTAGATCGTGAATATCGCGCCATATATTCTTTCCTTCATCGCCGAAAAAAGATAACAGACAGGGTTTTCTGATTTTCAATGAGCTTGCAAAATTATCGTTTCTGGTGGCATCTTTGAATACGCGTGTTCAACAGTTTTTTGATCGTGGCCTGATCCGTACCGCTGGGTACGATTTGAACTGATGAGCACGCCTCTACGCATGGCGAGGAACGCTATACAGGGGAAGTGAAAACCTGCATTCAACAGAAGGAACTGCAAATGACCGTGCCCAGTAAGGAAAACTGGAAGTTAGACATCAGCCATAAGTTGCTGGTGAAGGATGATGTAAAGGTCATCCTCACAGGCATCGAATCGGTTTTGATAAAAACTCTAGTGCAAGCAGATGACCGGGTGGTGAGCAAAGAGGACTTGATTCGAAGCATCGGTAGAGAGCCGGATAAGTACTGCGGCCTGGGGATGAGCCTTAGCCGCCTGCAAGACAAGTTCAAAAAAGTCACTAGTGGCGAGCGATTGTTCTGCGCTGTTAGAAATCGAGGATATTGCTTGATCCAGAAAATCGCCCACGAGCAATAACACCAAGTAGAGCCTTGCGCGGTTGTAATACATGAAGAAGCGCACGATATCGGTTTGCGCTTCTTCTGTTGTGCCATTGCCCTTTGCCGGGTACCTACTCCGATGATCAGAGTGAAACATCAGCCCCGATTCCCACGACCGAAGATCGGCCGCCATTCGCAGCGCTTATCGATATAACTCGACTAAAAAGTGTTTCAGTCGAGTTGGCATTTATTCTGCCCCGGTACTCTGTTCTGCCAAAAGCATGTTTTGTTGGCCTGAAGTCAACCTGGACCTCGAAGCCGTATCAGAAACCGGTTGACTTCCCTGCCCCTCAGTCTCAGCTAAGTTTCGCTGCGTATCGTCTCCCTTGCGCCAGTTCGGTGCTGCACAGGAGAGGCAACCCGCCCATGAAACCCGATACAGCCGGATGGCTTAACAAAGTACCCGAGGTGACTCTGTCATTCTGGGTGATCAAGATCCTGTCCACGACGGTGGGTGAAACCGGCGCGGACTTTCTCGCAGTCGATGCTGGCCTCGGCCTGGGCTGGACCAGCGTCGGCATGGCGACATTGCTGGCCATCGCGCTGTTCATACAGAGGCGCAAAACCGCCTGCTCACCCTGGATCTACTGGCTGACCGTGGTGCTGGTAAGCATCGTCGGGACGCAACTCACCGACATCCTGACCGACGTTCTCGACGTCAGTCTGTACGCCAGCACGGCCGTGTTTTCTGTCCTGCTCGCACTCAACTTTCTCGTCTGGTACCGGGTGGAACACAACCTGTCGATACGCGAGATCGTCACACCACGACGGGAATGGTTCTACTGGACGACCGTGCTCTGCACCTTTGCCCTCGGTACGGCGGCTGGTGACCTCGCGACCGAAGCACTCGGCCTGGGCTTCACCCTCGGCGCCGTGATTTTCGGCACGCTGATCGCCGCGACCCTGGTGGCCTGGCGTCTGGGCGCCAATGTGGTATTGACCTTCTGGATCGCCTACATCCTGACCCGTCCGTTCGGTGCTTCTCTGGGCGATTTGCTGACCCAGTCCAAGACCTATGGTGGCCTCGGCATGGGCGCCACCTGGACCAGCGCGATTTTCCTGTGTGTCATCGTCCTGCTGGTTGCGGTCGCGCAGATCAGCGTCGGCAACCGCAAACCCGTCACTCAGTAACACCTAATAGCTCATCAAGGAATCGTCATGCGCCCTTTTCAAACAATCATTCGCCACGTCACCATTGTCTCGTCGATTTTTTTGCTCAGCATCGCCGCCGGCTGCTCGAAACCCGCCGACAAACCTGCTGCGGGCGCCACATCCGGTGCGATGAGTGCAAAAACCCAATCCGGTTCAAAACTGGGTGACCTGTCCGAGTTCCGCACCATCGCCGCCGACGTTGCCGCGATCGTCGATAAAAACGACCTGCAGGGCGCGAAAGCCCGCATCAAGGACCTGGAGAGCGCCTGGGACTCGGCCGAGGCCGGGATCAAGCCTCGCGCCGCCAGCGACTGGCATGTAGTGGACAAGGCCATTGACCGCGCGCTCGACGCCTTGCGCGCCAGCAATCCGCAACAGAACGATTGCAAGGCCCGTATGGACGAGCTGATGAGGGCCTTCGATTCGATGAAAGGCGCGTAATAACCGGGCGGACAAACACCGGTACAGGTGCTTCAATACAGGCGCGACGGTCGAGACCGCCGCGCCTTTTTTATTCGGAGCGGGACATGCGCATATTGCTGGTCGAAGATGACCCGATGATCGGAGACGCCATCCACAGCGCACTGAGTGATGCGAGCTACGCGACCGACTGGGTGAAAAACGGCCTTACCGCACTCTCGGCACTGGAGACCCAGCCCTACGACCTGGTGCTGCTGGACCTCGGGTTGCCAGGCAAGGACGGGCTCGATGTGCTCGACAGCATTCGTGGCCGCAACAACCCGGTGCCTCTGCTGATCATCACCGCACGGGACAGCCTCGACGATCGCCTGCGCGGCCTCGACGGAGGTGCCGACGACTACTTGCTCAAACCCTTCGACATGGCGGAGCTGCTGGCCCGCATGCGCGCCGTGCTGCGCCGCAAAGGCGGGAGCGCCCAGTCATTGCTGGACAACGGCGTGGTGGCACTGGACCTGGTGTCGAAACAGGCGAGTACGGCGCAAAACCCCGGCGTGCAACTGTCCAGCCGCGAATTTGCCCTGCTGCAGGCCCTGCTGATCCGCCCGGGGGCGATCCTCTCGCGCAGCGAACTCGAAGACCGCCTCTACGGCTGGGGCAACGAAGTGGAAAGCAACGCCGTGGAGTTTCTGATTCATTCGCTGCGACGCAAGCTGGGCAACCAGGTCATCAAGAACGTCAGGGGTATGGGATGGATGGTTTCAAAAAGCGCCTGAGCGACTCGGTCCAGGTACGGCTGTCGGTCGCGCTGTCGCTGGCCATCCTGCTCGTGGCGGTGCTGGCCGGGGTGTTTGCGTTTGTCTCGGCCCTCGACGAGGCCCACGAGATGCAGGACGAAACCTTGCGTCAGGTGGCCGTCCTGTTCGATCGACAGCAGATGATTCTGCACTACCCCGCGGCTGAAAAAATCGCCGGCGACGACGAAGAATCCAGGGTCATCGTGCAATACCTGGCCGACAGCAGCAAAGCTATCGGCACCACTGACGACAACGTCATACCGCTGCCCTTCCCCATGACGCTTGCCGATGGTCTGTCGACCTTGAATATTGCTGGCGAAGACTTTCGCACGCTGGTCAGGACCACCGCCCGTGGCGAGCGCATCGTCGTCGCCCAGGAGACAGGTGTTCGCGACAAGGAGGCGCGCGAGAGTGCCTTGCGCAGCTTGTTGCCGTTTCTCATTCTGTTTCCCGTGCTGTTGCTGGTGGTGAGTGATCTGGTGCGCAAGTTGTTTCGTCCCATCGCGACCCTGTCCGACGAAATTGATCGACGGGACAAACAGGCCCTGCACCCGGTCGACGAACACCATTTGCCAACCGAGATCCGTCCTTTCGTCGTGGCCATCAATCGCTTGCTGGCGCGGGTTGCGCAGTCCATGGAAAACCAGCGCCGCTTCATCGCCGATGCGGCCCACGAACTGCGCTCGCCCATGACCGCCCTGTCCCTGCAAGCTGAGCGACTGAAGGCCACGCCAATGCCGACGCAAGCCGTCGAGCGCCTGCTGCCGCTGTCGCGCGGCATAGAACGCAGCAGAAAGCTGATCGATCAGTTGCTGGCCCTGGCCGCCGCGCAATCGAACACCGAACGGCCGCAGTCCACGGTTTCGGTGCATGAGGTCTATCGACAGGTGCTGGAGGACCTGTTGCCCCTGGCGGAGCGCAAGAACATCGACATCGGTGTTGAAAGCACCGAAGACGTGCAGGTCGTCATCAATGAAATGGACCTGCTGATCCTGGTAAAGAATCTGGTGGACAACGCGATCCGCTACACCCCTTGCGGCGGACGCGTCGACCTGTCGGTGCAGCTCGCACAGGAATCGGTGATTCTTCAGGTCAAGGATTCCGGGCCGGGTATCACCGCCGATGAACAAATGCGTGTGTTCGACCCGTTCTATCGCAGCGTGGGCAACGAAGAATCAGGCTCAGGGCTCGGCTTGTCCATCGTCAAGGCCATCGCTGAACGTACCGGGGCTCGCCTGCATCTAGGATTCTCGAATGAGGCGGATAAAAGCGGTTTATGTGTTGCGATCGGGTTACCAAGAGGCTCACGCTAAGCTTCTGTGTATCACAGTGTGTCAGCACGACTGCCCGATACACAGACTTTCATCCGGCCGTCGATTCGACACAGGCCGGATACGTTGCCGCGTTTCAATGAAAGCTAGGTTTGAAGGGGCTCAGACGGGCCCCCTGACCCATGGCTGGTAATGGAGACTTCCCATGAAAATGGCACTGCGCAACAGCAAACCCCGCAACACTCGCCGTCACCTGGTCGGCCCTTCGATCCTCGCGCTTGCGCTGTTCGGTGTACTCGGTGCGGCCCACGCACAAACGGCTGCCACCGCACAGCCAACGGCGAGCCCTGCCGGCACCACGCAGGCGGCGCCCTTGCCCTTCGGCCCGCTCAAGCATGTCAGCGCCGGACTGCTGGACGTGGCGTATGCCGAAACTGGCCCGTCCAACGGTCCGGTGGTGATCCTGTTGCACGGCTGGCCGTACGACATTCACAGCTATGACGAGGTCGCGCCGTTGCTGGCCGCCAAGGGCTATCGGGTGTTGATGCCCTATGCGCGCGGCTATGGCGATACGCGTTTCCTGTCCGAAGAAACCGAGCGCAACGGCCAGCCGGCTGCGCTGGCCAGTGATGTCATCGACTTCATGGACGCGCTGAAGATCAAACAAGCGGTGCTCGGTGGCTATGACTGGGGGGCGCGTTCGGCCGACATTGTCTCGGCGCTGTGGCCGGAGCGGGTCAAGGCACTGGTCTCGGTCAGCGGTTATCTGATCGGCAACCAGGCAGCCGGCAAGAACCCGCTGCCACCCAAGGCGGAATTGCAGTGGTGGTATCAGTTCTACTTCGCCACTGACCGCGGACGCGCCGGTTACGAGAGAAACACCCACGACTTCGCCAAGCTGATCTGGCAACTGGCTTCGCCGAAATGGGCGTTCGATGACGCCACCTTCGACCGCAGCGCCAGGGCACTGGACAACCCGGACCATGTCGACATCACCATGTTCAACTACCGCTGGCGCCTGGGCCTGGTCCAGGGCGAAAGCCGATACGAAGCACTGGAGCAGAAACTGGCCAAGGCGCCGTCCATCAGCGTGCCGACCATCACCCTGGAAGGCGATGCCAACGGCGCACCACACCCTGCGCCGGAAGACTATGCCAAGCGTTTCACCGGCAAATACGAGTTCCGGCTGATCAGCGGCGGCATCGGCCACAACCTGCCGCAGGAAGCTCCGCAGGCGTTCGCCAAGGCTGTGATCGATGCGGACCATCTTTGAGGGCTGATTCGGTTTACGCGCTTTTCCCTCGAACAGCGACCTTCACCGCACGGCTCGTTTGCGTAAACGGGCCGTTTTTTATCGAGGTCGATGGCTAACATCCCTCCCCTCATCGCTGCGGCAAACCTGAGCTATCTTTTCAGCAACCCGCCTGCATCGGGTGACGGCTATCAGGTAAGGACGCTTCATGATTCGTTTGCCCCGGCGCCACGCCCTCTTTGCCTTTACTGTGGCCAGTACGCTCGCCGCCACCCCCCTGATGGGTGCCCAGAGCCGCGCTGTCCAGGCCACCGTCGCCAGTCCGGTCCCAGGCCCCGTCGCCGGCACAAAAGTCACCGAGCCGTACGTGCGCATGATGGCGCGCGAGGCGTATTTCTGGGCTTGGCCGATGGCCAACATCTTCAATCGTCGCCAGGCATTCAAGGACCTGCCCGGGCCCGGCTTGATGGCTGGCATTGTGCCCGTGGCCCCGATCAACCGGTTGTCGATGCTCACCGACTACATCGACCCGGCCCAGCGGCTGGTGGCCTGTCCCGACCAGGACGTGGTGTACGGCGCCGGCAGCATCGCCCTGGACCTTGAGCCGGTGGTGCTGCAAGTGCCGGACTTCGACGGCCGCTTCTGGGTGTATCAGGTGGTGGACCTGCGTTCCGACAGCTTCGCCGAACTGGGCAAAATGTATAACACCCAACCAGGTTTCTACCTGTTGGTCGGTCCGGACTGGAACGGCAAGGTGCCGCCCGGCATTACCCGGGTATACCGGTCGCGCACGAACACCGGGTTCGTGATTCCGCGGGTCTTTCAGGACGACACCGCCGCAGACCGCCTGGCCGTACAGCCGGCCCTGTCGGGCATCGACATGTACCCACTGTCGCAATACGACGGCAAGGCCAAAAAACGCGACTGGAAAAAACAAGCGAAATTCCCGGCCCAGGCTGCCGAGGGCGACGCCGAAACCAGATGGGTGGTGCCGGAGAAGTTTTTCGACGAACTGCCGGCCCTGCTCAAGGACGCCAAGCCGTTGCCGGGTGAAGAAGTCCGCTACGCACAAATGACCGCCCTGGCAGCCATCGCCAAGGCCGATCCACAACTTCGGGCGGCGATGATCGACGAGGCGAAAAAGGCCGACCGCGAAGTGATCGACCCACTGTTGCAGTTCCGTAACTTTGGCCTGCAATTGCCGGATCACTGGAGCACGGTGAGTAACGGCGCAGCGTTCGGCACCGACTATTTCAGCCGTACCGCCGTGGCGCGTTCGAACATATTCGTGAATCGGCAGAAAGAGACCAAGTACTTCTACCAGGACCTGGACGAAAACGGCCTGCGCCTCAACGGCCGGTACAGCTACAGCGTGACGTTCGCCAAGCGCGATATGCCGCCGGTCAGGGGCTTCTGGTCGCTGACGCTGTACAACGAACAACACTTCTTCGCCCCCAATGCCCTCAAACGCTATTCCATCGGCACCAGGAACAAGTCCCTGCAAACCAACCCTGATGGCTCGCTGACCCTGTATGTGCAAAGCGAATCACCGGGCAAGGACAAGGAGAGCAACTGGCTGCCCTCACCGAAGGACGCCAACTTTTCGCTGTACATGCGGGCCTACTGGCCGGAGTCCGATGCACTTGACGGTCAATGGACCCCGCCGACCGTGGTGAAGGCGAACTGAGCAGGATTGGAAAGACAGCACACCAATTCAATAATCCCGGCCTGATCTACGTCACCATGGCGCCCTCACTCCCCTTGTAAGGACCATGTCATGGCCATTGCAAAAGCAGTTCCCGGTAAAACCCTGCTGACCCCGACCGACCACACCCTGATCATGATCGACCACCAGTCGCAGATGTCCTTCGCGACCAAGTCGATCGACGCCGTGACCCTGCGCAACAACGCCGCACTGGTGGCCAAGGCAGCGCGTGGCTTCAAGGTCTCGACCATCCTCACCACCGTCGCCGAGAAGAGTTTCTCCGGGCCGATCTTCGACGAAATCAAGGCGGTGTTCCCGGAGCACAACGTGATCGATCGCACCAGCATGAACACCTGGGAAGACGAGCGCATTGCCGTGGAAGTCAACGCCATCGGCAAGCAGAAGATTGTCCTCGCCGGCCTGTGGACGTCGGTTTGCATCGTTGGCCCGGCATTGTCGGCGATTGACCAGGGGTTCGAGGTGTATGTGATTGCCGACGCCTGCGGCGACGTCAGCACCGAAGCCCATGAAATGGCCATGCAGCGCATGATCCAGATCGGCGCCCGGCCGATGACCTCGCTGCAATACCTGCTGGAATTGCAACGTGACTGGGCCCGCAGCGAGACGTACGACGAAACGGTGAAAACCTCGATTGCCAACGGCGGTTCCTACGGTCTGGGCCTGATTTATGCCAAGACCATGTTTGGTGCCTCGGAAGGCCACTAAGGCTCTCGGAAAAACAAGCGACTGCGGGCGGACGCCTGTAGGAGCGAGCTTGCTCGCGAAGGTCGTTAACGATTACGCGTGATTACTGGCTAAACGCGGCGCACTTGAGACCATCGCGAGCAAGCTCGCTCCTACAACGAATCATCGCCCGCAGTCGCTGTGCCTGTGGTGAACGATTGATGAAGTGTGGCTCACAACACCTACCGTTCTGGCTAACGCTGCTGCTCGCCAGCACGGCCGGGAACGCGGTAGCGGATGAATCGGCACAGGGTTTTCTGGATGGCGCAACGCTTGGCGTGCTCAGTCGAAACTTTTATCTGAACAGCGACTATCGATCCCCCTCGCCGACCGGCAAGAACTACAAAGCCGAGTGGGCTCAGGGCTTTATCGGCGCTTTTGAATCCGGTTTTACACCGGGTACGGTCGGCTTCGGCCTCGATGCCCACGCCTTTCTGGGCTTGAAACTCGATGGCGGTAAGGGCCATGCCGGAACCGGTTTGCTGCCCGTGGGCAGTGATGGCCGCAGTGAAAGCGACTACTCCAGCGGTGGCGGCGCGATCAAGCTCAAGGCCTCGAAAACCACCCTCGCGTTTGGCGAAATGATCGTCGAGTCCCCGGTATTCGACACCGCGGACAAGCGCCTGCAACCGGAGTACGCCACCGGCTTTCTGCTCAACAGTCGCGAAATCGACGGCATGAACCTGCAAGCCGGGCACTTTACGGCGTTCAAGAATCAGGACAGTGCTTCAGGCAAGGGCGACTTTTTCGGTTATGGCGCCAACACCGAGGCCGGCGGCATTTCGTTCGTCGGCGCTGACCTGTTTACCCGAAGCCCGGTCGGCGGCGCGCTGTACGCCTCGGAGTTGACCGACACCTGGCACCAGTACTACGGCAACCTGCACTTCAAGCAGTCCGAAGTGTTCATCGATGCCAACCTCTATCACACCAAGGACACTGGCCAGGCGCTGGCCGGCGCCATCGACAACACCGCGTACAGCCTGTCCGCGCAATACACGCTGGGGGCCCATGGTTTCACCCTGGCCTATCAGAAGATCGACGGTGATACGCCGTTCGATTTTGTCGGTGGCGACTCCATCTACCTGGCCAACTCGATCAAGTTCGCCGACTTCAATGGCGCCCACGAACGCTCCTGGCAGGTTCGTTACGACCTGGACCTGGCCACCTTCGGCATACCCGGCCTGAAGTTCATGACCCGCTACGTCACCGGCGACCAGATCGACGGCACGCATGCGCCACAAGGCGGCGCCTACAACCCGTTCGACCCGGCGACCGGCACCTTCGTGCCGCAACAAGGTGCCGGGGGCAAGCACTGGGAGCGCGACATCGACCTGCACTACGTCGTGCAGTCCGGGACGGCCAAAGGTTTGTCGCTGCAACTGTCCCATGTGTCGCACCGGGCGAACGCGGCCCAGGCCGGCGATGACATAGACCGGATATATGCAGTGATTCAGTACCCGCTGGGATTCTGAGAAAAGCACTCGGAAATGTTTGGAATGCATTCAATTGTTGGAGCAGGCTTGCCGCAAAGCTGCAAATTCTGTTCGGATTGGATGGTTCGCAATAGAGGTTCGACTGCTCGATACCGCACCAATAGTATGATAATTTGCACGCAGTCGACCATCTCCGTGGAGGCCCAATCATGGGAACCGTACGAAAAACCATCACCGTGACTGACCAGCAAGACAACTGGATCAAAGCGCAGATAGAAGCGGGCCATTACACCAACGACAGCGAATATATTCGCGATCTGATCCGTCGTGAACAGGAGCGCAGCGCTGAACTCGAAACGATCCGTGCCGCCCTTCTCGAAGGTGAATCCAGCGGAAAACCTCGCCCATTCGATCCAGCTGCATTCAAACAGAGAATGTTAACCACGCATGGCTGAATATCGTCTAACGCCTGCCGCAGAGGGTGACCTTGAGGCAATCTGGAGTTACACCGCTCGCCAGTGGGGCCTGGATCAGGCCAATCGCTACATTGACATCCTTACCTCAGCATTTGCGCAATTGGCCGAGCGCCCGAAAAAGGCGCCGGCCTGCGACACTATCCGTCCTGGTTATCGGCGCTGCAGCGTGGAGCGGCACATGATCTATTTTCGAATCACTGCGTACGGAATTGCGATCATCAGGGTCCTTCATGATCGGATGGAAGCGCAGCGCAATCTCTGACGATCCATTTCGCAACCCCGTGTAAAAACTGGACGAATGCGTTGCTTCGACCCACCGCCATCGCGAGCAGGCTCGCACACAGGGGACTCGGTTGAATCAGTAAGTTTGGGGTTGATTGGCGGAAGGCAGCCGGAGTCGAACCTGCCCGGGAACGGATGCCGTCCCCAACCGGGTTTGAAGCCCGGCCGCGCCACCGGGCGCGATTGCCTTCCTTGAAACCATGCCCCTGAATCATGCCCTGGTATCAGAGCTCAGTGCGCTGGGCCAACGCACTGTCCGGGCGAACCTGCCGACGATCGCCAAAGCGCCGGGTCAGGCCGATACGGTCGAAGTACTCCAGTATCTGAATGCTGCGCTTGCGTCCCAGGCCCACCGCATCACGAAACGCCGCCACCTGAATCACCGGGTTAGCGTCCGCCAGTTGCAACAGCATAGCCGCCAATCGGCGAATCATGCTGTCGGTGTAAAACAGGTCCCGCACCACTTGGTGCATCAAGCCCAGGCGCGCCATTTTGCGTAGCAGCCCGCGCACGGCCGCTTCGTCATGCCCCAAGTCGCGCACCCACGGCGGAGCGAAGCCCGCCTGTTCGAACAACGGCTGCAATTGCAGCCACAGGGCTTCGTCCTCTTCACTCAAACGCACCTGATGCCCGGGCAGATGCAACCACGGACCGCTGCTGGCGATGTCGCCGCTGGCCAGCAATTCGTCGAGCAGACTGATGAATGTCGAGCGCTCCATCTCGCTACCGGTGAATCGGCGCAGGCGATCCCGGTCCGGCCCCATCTGATCCGCTTCAAGCTGATGGAAACGCTCGAGGTGCCCGAGCACTGCAACCTTCAGGGCTTCCCAACGGCTGGCACTGAACAGCAACGCGCCTTGGCGGGTGTCGATCAAGCGCACATCAGCGGGCAACACCCATCTGCTGCGTGGTCGGTTGAACTGCCGCACCAGGCGCTGCGGATCGAGCCCGCTGTCGCTGTGGGCCAGCAATGCCGGCAACACATCTTCCAGCTTTGCGCTGTTAGCCAGCACCTGCAGTTGCGCCAATCGTTCGGCGCTGCGACGTTGCCGGGCGGGTGCAAACGGGTCCAGCACCCGGCCGCCACCCAGGGTGCGCTGGGCACTCTGATCGCGCAGGATCAGCGGGTCGCCTTTCACCGCCTGCACTGGTGTATTGAGCAGCAGTTGCGCGAACATCCGTCCACCGGGCGCCAGGCTGACGCCTTCGAGCAATGCGACTCGACCGGTGACGTCCTGGGTGCCGAGGTGCACGTGCACCGGTTGAAAGTGCTCGAAGGCCCGGGGTTCGCTGGGGAGCAGCTGCATGTCGATGTCCAGGCGTTGGGTCGGTGCGTATAAGCCGGCAGCCAGCAACCAGTGACCGCGATGGATGTGCTCCAGGGCGAGCCGTTCGGCACTCAGGTTCAATGCCACGCGCTGGCCGGCAACGGCGTGGTCGGCGGCCTGGTTTTGCGCGTGCAGACCGCGAATGCGCACCGGTTTGCCTTGTGGCCCCAGCAGCAAGGTATCGCCCACCGCGACCTGGCCGGACAGCGCCGTACCGGTCACCACGATACCGGCCCCGGCCACGCTGAACGCCCGATCGATCGCCAGGCGAAACCCACCTTCAGTGCTGCGTTGCGCCACCTCACGCTGGGCATCGAGCAACGCCTTGCGCAAGGATTCGATGCCCTCGCAGGTGGAGCTCGACAGCGCCATCAGCGGCGCATCGGCATACGGCCCGGGCGCGAGCAAGGTGCGGACCTGATCGCGCACGACCTGCACCCTGGCGCTGTCGACCCGGTCGCACTTATTGATCGCCACCAGCGCCCGCGGGATACCCAGTAACTCGACAATCGCCAGGTGCTCGCGGGTCTGTGGCATCACCCCGTCATCGGCGGCCACAACCAGCAACACCAGATCGATGCCCTGTGCCCCGGCAAGCATGTTGTGGGTGAAGCGTTCATGCCCGGGAACGTCGATGAAACCGGTCAAGCCCGCTCCCGGTTCCAGCTCGGCATACAGGTAGCCGAGGTCGATGGTCATGCCGCGCTCACGCTCTTCCCGGCGTCGGTCACCCGCTTGGCCAGTGAGCGCCTGGAGCAGCGCCGTCTTGCCGTGGTCGATGTGCCCTGCGGTGCCGACAATCACCCTGCCCGGCCCTCCGTCTGCAATTGATCGAGCTGTGCCAGCCATGCCGGCTCGTCGTCCAGTTGCCGCAGGTCCAGCCACAGGGCGTCATCGTCAATGCGCCCGAGTACCGCAATCGGCAAGGCGCGAAAGGCTGCTTCCAGCGTCAACAGCGACCGCCCGCGCAAGCGCTTGGACGTCAGCGGACGCAGGCACAGCGCCGCGCTGGCCAGCCGCGCCACCGGTTGGCTGCCGCTGCCGATCATGCCCAGTGCCGGCATGGCGCTGACGCTCCAGCCCTCACCCAGCACTTGGGCCAGCGCCGGCCGCAGTCGCTCGGCCTGGGCGAGGATATCGGCCTGTGGCCGGGTCAACAGGCGCAGGCTGGGCAAGCGCTCGGCCAGTCGGTCCGGGTTGCGGTACAAAGCCAACACCGCTTCCAGGGCCGCCAGGGTCATTTTATCGACCCGCAGCGCACGCTTGAGCGGGTTTTTCTTGATCCTGGCGATCAGTTCCTGGCGGCCGACTATCAGCCCGGCTTGCGGTCCGCCGAGCAGTTTGTCGCCACTGAAGGTGACGATGTCCGCGCCATCGAGCAGCGCCTGACGCACCGTCGGTTCAGCGGGCAACCCCCAGCGGGTCAAGTCCAGCAGGCTGCCGCTGCCGAGGTCTTCGAGCAGCGGCAAGCCGTGCCGGTGTGCCAGTTGCGCCAGTTCGGCGG
>NZ_AKJJ01000009.1:0-85585 GCF_000282395.1 Pseudomonas sp. GM55
GGCGGCTGCCCCGCCGCTGCTGCCTGTTGTGCTCGCAGCCGGCGCTCCCATTCCAATCGGCCGGCGCGGATTTCTTCCAGATCATCCATGATCAGTTTGCGACCATTGAAGAGGATTTCTTTGCCCTGCAGGATGGCCAGTTCGGCCTCCAGATAACGGTCCACCATGTCTTGAGCGGTTATAGCCATGCGCCTTGCCCTGTATTAAGCCAGCCACCCGACTCGGCGGGCTGGTCGGATGATTGTTCCGGCTCTACCTGAGACACCGGGGCTGGGGCCGATTTCGGTGCGGCAACGGTGGCCGGTTTGCTTTCCAGCTCGATACTCACCGGCACAACCCAGGTGCCTGACGGCAACTGCTGTGCGAGCAGGTCGAGATTCATGCCAAAGCGCTGCTGCGTTATGCGTAACGCCGCCAAGGCGTACACCAGGCAATCGAGCGCTTCGTTTCGTCGCCCGCCTGCGTCCCAACGCTGGACGCGCTGGTGTTTGACGATCACCCATTTGCGGCGCTCGGCAGTCAGTTGCCGCAACTCGTCCTCGCCGCAAATCATCTCGTTGGCCGGCAAGTGGATACAGCCAGGCACAGGCGCACCCGAACCGTCCGGCTGCATCTTGAGGCGGCCATAAATCAGCTCTTTGGCATTGTCGGTACCCACTTCAACCAGGTACGCACGTCCGCCTTTGACCTTGGTTTTCTTACGCGGCCAAGTCGCTATTGGCTTACCGTAGGTCGAAGCACCAAATACAGGGATCACCCACTGGGTGCCGTGCTTGATGCACTCCTCACGTACTTCGTCGCAGTAGTGACCACCTTGGTCCCAACACCAACGCTCCACACCCATCACCGTGCCATCCGCCCGGGTGAAGGTCTTGTGGATTTCGATGCCGACCTTGGCCCGTAGCTCGATGCTGCCCGGGTCACCTTGAAGCACGAACTTATGGACCAGCCACGCTTCCTCACCCGCGCCAAACGCCCAAACCCGGCCCTCATAGCGGTCATCCTGAGTATCAATACCTCCGAACAGGGCAACCGCTTTAGCCGGCACTTGCGGGTATATCTCCCGGCGCGCATGCAACTGCTGCCACTCCAACTGCTCGCCTTGGTCCTCTTCCCACGCTTCGCCCAGCGTGGTGTTGACGAAAGTTTTGAGCTTGCCCCGATCCTTCTTGATCTTGAGCCATTCCGTGACGACTTCAGCCCAGGTTACAAACTCCGAGTACACCGTCCAGATATGGAAAGTCACCGAACGCGGCGACGGCATTGAAGTGTCCACATCGGTGAACCAGTCCATGCCGTCACGCGTCCAGATACCGGTCCGCTCACAGATGTAACGACCGTTCACCGATGCAGCGACCATTTCGTGGTACTCGAAGGTGCAGCCATGGCCGGACTCGCACAGGTACCAGGCCTTAATCACCTGCCCCAGTTCATCCACGGCCCACTTGATACCGAACGGCGTAGCCGGGTCACCCCACTTCAGGTATTGCTCGGTCCCGCAGCACGGGCACTTGATGTTGAAACGCAGAAAGTGCGGGGAATCGTTGGCCGCCCGCGTGATCTGGCAGCCCTCCCCCGAGGTTTCCTCATTGTCGTCAGCGACAACCACTGTCGTCGGGGTCGATCCGCGTATGGACTTTTTGAACGTGGCACCTTCCAGGCGCTTGTCGCCAAGAATGGTCGGAGCCCCCTCGCCCTCGATGTCCGCATTGAACTTCGATAGCTCGTCATAGATCACTTCATCCGGGCTTTTCTCCCGGTAGTTTTTTGCCGCCGTGCCACCCAGGCACCACAGCATCTTGGCGTTATCGAACCGTTTTTCATCCAGTGTGTTATCGCGATGCTTCACCCCATACCAAGGCGCCAAGGCGCGCACCACCGGACTGTCACGAATCATCGTTTCGATGTGCCGCTTCATCATCCCGTCAGCGTCGCCATCGGTTGGGCACCAGACGATGACGTTGCGTTTCTTGTGCTGGACCTTGTAACCCATGTTGGCTACCAGCATTTTGGTGTAGCCAACCCGCGCCGATTTCAGCACGTTGACTTCACGGATCAGGTCGTTACCCATCGCGTTGAGAATCGCGACCTGAAAAGGCGCCGTCGTCCAATCGCCCTCTTGATAGGACGATTCAGACGACAGATAGAAATGCTCATCAGCCCACTCAACCGCTGTACGCGGCGGCTCTTTGTAGAGCCCGGCGAGTCCCTTGCGGACACCCTCAACCAGCGCCCTCATCCAAGGTGTCGACAAACTCATCAAGCAACTCCGGCAAAAGATCAGCCAAGCCGACCGCATCATTACGCGTCACGGCGACTTCGCGCTGGATCGCCTCAAGGTGGCGCACCTCGATGTCGGGACACTTGCGTTTAACCTTCAAATGCACGGTGTCGAGGGTTGACCCGAGCTTTGCGCTCAGGCGAGACAATGCGAATAAACAAAAATCAACCGGCACCAGCTTCTTGGCCTTCACCTTGTTGCGCATTTCCTGAGCGTCCGCCTGCTCAGTTGTCAGCCGCAATTTTTGCTGCGCCTGTTTGTATTCAATGAGCGGATCGATCGGATCACCGTTGTCGTCGACAGGTTGGTCTTTTGTCACCTGATGCTTGAGCCGGTTATCCAGCACCGACCGGACGTCGTAGAAGACGTCGCGGCCGATCTTCGCAACAGGCTGCACGCCCCATTTATCAAAGGCCTGAGTCGTGATGCCGAGGCTGGTAGCCATGCGCGACTTGTTCAGCCAATGAGGCTCGCGGGAGATGGTCGGATTGGCCATGGACTAAACAACAACCTCGATTCAAAAATGGGTCATATATAGCGAAGCAGCGGGGCCCGAATTACCCCCTAGCCCCCACCCCCTCGGGAGGACCCGTTAAATTCGTGCCGGGCAAACAAGTCAAGCAATACAGGCACAGAAACAGCCTTTCTTGCTCTCTGTCAGGGCTTGGCGGTGGCCATCGCATCCGCAAATGCACCGCGGAACTCGGTGCTGTAGTTGGCCTTGACGATGTTGTTAGCGATCTTGAAGAACGGGAAGATCGTGCGGTACATCGGCGCGCTCCGGCTGAAGACAAACATCGGTCTTATCGCATCACCGAACGCCGTCTCTTTGCGTTCCCACACACCGGCTGTTCCACCGACAATGCCGGAGAAATAGCTCTTGGCGTTACCCTTGCGTTGACTGCGCTTGCTGTTCGAAGCATTGGCCTGATACCCACGCGACGTTTCGGCAGCGCCAAGGCCCGACAAGATCCGGGTCATCGTTCCTCGGGAAACGTTGCCATGCTTGTCGAGCACATTGGGATTAGGGATCGCGAACTGGCTGGACTTCATAAAGCCACGCGCGATCAGAGCCTTTTCAAAGCGCTTATGCGGACGTGGCCCGCCCCTGACAGTCTGCTGAAGGTAGGTATCAGCGGGAATACCAGAGGTCCAAGAGTCCTTGAAATACACTTCGGCCGGCTTGCTTTTGGTGGCCATTTTGACGAACAAGCTGTTCATCGTGGTTCGGGTTGGCCGGTCCAAGCGCTGCGCCATGACGGCCAGTTCACCCTTCTTCACCCGCTGAGCCAAGCGTGTAGCGGTCAAGGAAAGCACATACGGAATGTGCTTTTTCTCCAGTTCCAGCAGCGCTTCAGACACGGGCAGCATGTTGGGCGTGACCTTGACTTTGACCATTTAGTTTTCCGCGATAACCGGGAAGTAGCTGTCTGGCGCTCCGTTGAGCGGGCTAGGCTGCTATACCACGCTATGAATTATGCGATCTGATACCAGCTTTCCTGGCCAGGAACTGGGTGTACAAACCGCCGGTTACATCGGCACCTATGACCGCGATTACGATGCCTAGACCGGCGGCAAGATAGAAGCTGCTCCACAGCGCCATCGCGAGCAACAGCGTCGCCATGCCCAACAGGCCAGACGCAAGAAAACGCAGCGCTACACGCTGGAGGATCTGCCGAAGACCAAGGTCAGTACCTGATGCTCTCAACATCTCCCCAGACAAACCGGCCATGCTCAACAATACCAATAGCCAAAGGGGCACATCGGCGAGCGCCTGATGCTCTGTGTTCATCTGTAGTCCTCGAATAGGTCCGGCCTCTATGTCACTGTCATCCGCTCGGAGCAAAGAGCCAGGCGTAGGGCCGAAAACGAAAAAGCCCCGCTCGATGGCAGGGCTTATAAAAGGGTACAAAAAACCCGACTCAATGGTCGGGTTCTTGAAAGGCGTCTCGCTGCGTTCACAGCAACACACGCTGCTATAAAAGCAGGTCTATTCCGTGCGGAAAAGGTCTTTCCGCAGCGTATGCGAAATTACCCCCAACTTGACCACCGCGTTTGTATTCGACCTAACCATCGGATGCATGGAATTTGCCCATTATGTTTTAACCATGATGGGCAGAAAATAACGCACGTCAGGCCTACGCGACAGGCGGCAATCGGCTGAAGCGGTCATTTCTGACCGCTAGCAAGCAGCCTTATGTTTACACGGTGCGGGGTGTTGGCCTGACACCTACGCAGGATGCCCCGCAACCAGGCATCACTCCTCGTTCAGTGCATCGATGATCGGGCAAGCGGCCCCGCCGTCGCCTGCATCGCATTTCTGCACCAGTCCGCCCAGCACCTGCCGCATGGCGGCAAGGTCGGCCATCTTTTGCTCGATCATGGCCAGCTTGCGCACGGCCAGTGCCCGAGTCTCGCGACAAGTGCAGGCCGCATCCAGTGTCAGCAGTGCGCCCACCTCATCCAGCGTGAACCCCAGCGCCTGCGCCCTCTTGATGAAGCGCAACCGTTTGACCTGCTCCGGTAGATAGCACCGATAACCGCTGAGCGGTTTTAGCGGCTCATCCAGCAAGCCGCGTCGCTGGTAATAGCGAATGGTCTCGATGTTCACCCCGGCAGCTTCCGCCAACTTGCCGATACTCAGCCCTGTTGTCATCACATGCCCCTTGATTCTGTACCCGGGTACGGGGTGTAGAGTGACTCTAGGTTAGATCGATTTAATGGAGAAAACGATGACTCAACAGATCGGCGGATCCTGAGGCGTTAACCAAAGCGACGACGAAGGCGGATTATCCCTCCACCGTGCACAAACGAGGCAACTATGAGCACCGTCATCTTCGAATCCGTATTGACCTGCCCGCATTGTGGTTTCGCCAAGCAGGAAGCCATGCCCACGGATGCCTGCCAGTTCTTCTACGAGTGTGGCAATTGCAAAACCCTGCTACGCCCGAACCCCGGAGACTGCTGTGTGTTCTGTTCGTTTGGCACGGTGAAGTGCCCGCCGATTCAGGAGCAGCGCGAATGCTGTAGTACGGATTGACTTGTGTTTATTCGGTTTGTCCGACGCCCCTGAAGCGCCTCAAACCGTGGTTATGGGAGGTCAGTGTCATGTGGAATCATGCTCTGATGCTCGTGGTGATCTACCTGATCATCACCCTTTTCATCGGCTGGTTGTATACCATTGCGCTGCTGCATTGGATTTGATCCAATGGGTGACGTTCGGTCGGTCCGCAATGGGTGCCGTTTTCGGCAGGTAGCTTTGTCCCGATCACAGTCGTTGGGGAGTAGCTGCAATGATCGATTGCAGCCCTTATAAAGCGGTCATTCGCTAAGACACCATCAAAATTACTCACTCCTAAGGCAATCTGGCACTTTTTTGAGTTTGGCTGGCTCTAAACTCTGCGTTCGTCGATAAACGCGCCTTGAAGATGACATTTTTTATTACAATTTGATGACATGCCTTCCGGGTCAAAAGATGAAAGTCAGAGCTACAGTTATATGCGAGAGAGATAGGCATATCTTGCTCGTTCGCAAACCGAAGTCAAAATGGGCTTTGCCTGGTGGCAAGGTAGAAACTGGCGAAGCTATCGCTGGAGCTGCGGCTCGAGAACTCCAAGAAGAAACCGGGCTGAATGTTGATCATCTCCTGTACATTTTTGAGTTCGATGCAGGCAACACACGCCACCATGTTTTTGAAGCCTCTGTCCCAGATGCCGAAAACGCTACGCCTCAAAACGAGATCATCGAGTGCATTTGGCATTCTCTGAACACGTTTCATGACTCAGACACCAGCGATGCTACGAAATCGATTGTCAGATCATTTCTACGTCGCCTTTAACCCCCCCCCTAGATCGTTCTGGATCGCACAAAGGTAAATCGCCTCTTCGCATCATTCTGAGTGTCCATATAGGGTCGGTTTCAGCCGGTCGTGGAAGGCAGAAATCGGCCAAAAAGGACGTCCACCCCTGTTTACAGAACCGCCGTCAACCACAGCAACAAAAAAGGCCCTTCTTGGGCCGTTTTTTTATTCAAAACAAAATCATTTGGTCAACCAAGACTCAACAGTCGTGGAGCCGTACTCAGCCTTCCAGTTTTTAAGCGTTTTGTGATTACCACTTTTGGTATGTACGAAAATGCCAGTGTGCGGATTTTTGTAGACCTTCATTTGGTGAGGTTTACGAGTACCGGCTTTGTGCTCGGGAGCACGTTCACGTCGACCAGCCTGTGGATCAAGAAGTTTGATCACGTTTGGCAAGCTGTAGCCGTACTCAGCTAGCAGAGAGCGGAGCTTCGCTTCGAACTCAATTTCTTTCTCTAAACCAGCATCACCTTTCAGCGCCTCGAGTGCTTGAAGCTGCTCGGCGAGGTTCTTTTCAAGCTGACGGATCTCTGCGAGTTTGGACATAGCAGATCTCTTTAGATAGTTTCCTAGCCGTGACTGAAAATCGGCTGACGCAATAGATATAGATGGTGAATAACGTCAACGCTATGAACCGTCCCTGATTTCGTAGATGTTTCTGGCCGTGAACTCTTGGATCTATTTGCGCATTATTTCATTTCCAGCGACAGTTTCTGCTGAGTTCTGCCCTTGCTGACCCATAGCTTAAGCAGCTTGCCGCATTGCATCGACAGCACAATCGATCCATGCCGCACCCGCTCTCGCCAACTCCCGCGCCTTCCCTTCACTTATGCCGTAGTGCTTCCCAACCCGTACCATGGGCCATTTGGCACCGTAGTAAAGCCAAATAATGTCCCCCATTTGTCGATCTCGGTGTGAGAGCCGCGCAACTGCGTTATCAATAGCTCCGGCCCATTCATCTGTAATGCAATAGTTTTTGCTCGCCGACACTTGCGGCATGGCCTGACGCATTAGCGCAAAAGTCGGTGAGATATAAATGGGGACACCGGCTCCATCCATCCGCCACCAGCCCCACTGCTCCAGCAAGTATTCGGTATCGCCCAAAGGTCGGCCTGCCGGCTTTCGAATCATCATGCTCTCAATCCCCTGTGTAATTCGTTCCGCCGGCACCGCGACGGTTGTTCATTTGGTAGTACTCGGCCTGGCCAGATGTCGACGAACCCTGCTGGAGCAGTTCAATTTCGCGCTGAACCTGCTGCAATTTGAAGCTTAACTGGGTGACTAACTCGTCGGAAGAAAGCACCAACCTACTCCCTCGAATAACCCAACCAGAGCCGTTGCAAGCAGTACAAATCAGCTCATAAAACAGCCCGTTCACTACCGCTTTGCCCTTGCAGGTTGGGCAAGGCTCTAGCTCGATCCGCCGCCTCTTAAATCCATACCCCTGCCCTTTCTGCATGTTTGAATCCTCTTGTAAGATTAATTTCTGTTTTCGGCTTCAGGCCAACCAGCCCGAGGGGTCCAGGGCAACCGGCTTACTCGCGCGTCTTGCTCCTGTCTTGTCCTGCAATGCATCAAAACCCTGTGCGTCGAGCCAGCCATGCCACCTCTCCAGGGCGTTGCGCTTTACCACCTCACCCATCGCCTGAAAGTAGGTGCGCTCCAATTCGGTCAGGGCGTGGTTGAGTAGCAGTTTTCCCACCAGTGAATCGACACCGAGGTTGGCCCAGATGGAAGGCGCCAGTTTGCGCAGGTCGTGACTGGTCCACTCGCCCGCTCCCAATCGGGCAAAAATGGCAAAGGCCTGGCTGCGTGACATCGGGCGCCCCGGACGTGAAGTCGCCGGAAACAGGTACGCCCCGTCGTAACCTTGGGCCCGCTGCTGCGCACGGTAACGTTCCAGAAAAGCCACAGCCTGCGTGGTCAACGGCAACAGGTGGTCGCGCTTGGATTTGGTGTCATCGGCCGGGATGAACCACTCCCCCGCCTCCAGGTGGATGTTTTTCCACTTGGCCAGACGGGTTTCGGTGATCCGCGTGGCATGGGTCAGCATCAACACCAGCAGCGTCACGGCCGCCGGTTCCGTGGTGAACGCTTCACCCCATTCGGCCAGCAGGTCCACCACGGCGACGTGTCGCAAACGCGCGCCCTTGGGCTTGATTTTGGCCTTGGTGAAGTGACTGAACGACACCCCAAGCAGTGGATTCACGGTGATCTTTTTCAGCGTTAAGGCGGCGCCAAACACCACCTTAAGTACGTCCAACACCGACTTGACGTAGGACAGGCTGTACTCGGCCTGCATGTGCCAGACCAAGTGTCGGTCCAAGGTATCGGCATTGAGTTTGCACAAGGGCAAATCACCCAGCGCGGGGAACAACTGGCAGCGGATCGCCGACAACGACGATCCCCGGCGGCTTTTGGACAAACTGTTATCGGTGTTCAGGCGCGCGGCATACCACTCCAACACCTGCCCGACCCGCTCCCAGCCATCCACCGTGGCAGCAGCCGACGGATCGGCCAACAACCGGGCCTGCACGACCGGCAAGCTGTCGAGCATGACCCGCGCCGGCACATCGGGCCAGTTGGCAGCCTTTTTCCATTTGGCGCCCTTGTCGAAACGCACCAGGTGCCAACTGCCTTTGCTACGGTCGTGACGGTAACGAAAGCGCAGCGGGTGCCGAGGATCCTTCAGCTCGGTAATGGTCGGGTCGACGGCATGCTGTTTGATGACGGCATCAGACAGTTTCACAGTCAGGGTTTTCAAAGGAGCAGTCATTGGTCATCGCCCCTTTTGCCAAGCAGGTCGACCACTTCAAATGTCGAGGGCCACATCCAGGCGCCGTAGCGCTCGGCCATTGCCTGGTCAACGAACAGCGCCAATGCGTGATCGGGGGTGCTGCCCAAGTCCACCTTGTACGAACAGCAGAACACGGCAAACCGATATTTTGCCGAATCCGGAATTGCCAGGCGGCGATCAGGCATCTCCAAGCTGATCCCCATGCGCTTGCCCATTACCCCCCCTTCAGCAGAGATTGCAGGAGCTTGAATTTGTCGAGTGCTTCAGCATTGACCTCGCGCTCTGCCTCAACGGACAACGCCACTTCCTCGATACGCGCGGCGAGCTTTTTCATGCGCTGACCGACCTCCTCGGCAAAGCTGATTACCTCGCCAGACAGCACCGCCAATGTATCCAGAGCGCTACCCTCGGGTTTCTTGGTGATAGCCACGGCCGGCTTGGTTTCTTTCGACATGCTCTGTTCTCTCTGGGGCGTGATGGTGATGGCGGCGCGCTGGAAGTGTCCGTTAACGGGTTCGCGAATGAGACCTGCGTCCTTCAACTCGCCCAAGCCGCGACGTACGGCCGGAAACTGGGCACCCGTGGTTTCGGCAACCATCAACGAATTGAAAATATCGTGAGCACTCCAGCGCTCCTGGATTGGCACGACTTGAAATACTTTGCGGGCGAGCGACGATTGCCCGGCGAGCATGTTTTGTTGCTTGGCGGCGTTCATCAGAAGAGCTCCTTACCGCGTTGAGATTCCCACTCGAATGCCACACCAATGCAGCCATTTTCGCGGATGCGGTCGACACAGCGCGCACCAATGGCGTCGTTCAGTTCGGTGGGAGACAGGTTGCTGACGATGATCGTCGGACGGCATTGCTCGTAACGACCATTGATGATGCTGAACAAAGTGGCCAGTTCGAACTCGCTCTGCTTGGTTGCACCAACTTCATCGAGCACCAGCAGGTCCGCGCCAATCACCTCACGCAAGATGTGCGCCTCGGATTCGCCTGAGCGATCATTGAACGTCGCCCGAATCTCGCCGATGAGCGTGCCCACCGTGCGGTAAATCGCCCTGACCATGCATTCGTTGATCAGGTGACTGGCCGAAGCAATGGCCAGGTGGGTCTTGCCGGTACCGACCTTCCCCAACAGCAACATGCAGCGACCTTCCCGGCGATGCTTCGAAAAGTTGTCGACGTAGTCGGTACACGCATCCAGGGCAATCTGCTGGGCCGGATTCGATACGACGAAATCGGCGAATGTCTTTTCCGCGAAACGCTTCGGAATCCGGGCGCATGAGTGCTGAACTATCCGAAACTGACAGCGCTTGCGCTCGAGCTCTTGCATGTCGCGCTTGTTGCTCGCGCATATGGGACACCCAGACAGGTTGCCACCCTTGAGGATGACCGCCGAGTATTCGCCATGATCGAAGCAGCTCGCTGGCTGACGGCCGATGACACCGAATTTGCGGTCCACATGAGCGCCGAAGTTAGAGACGGAAGGTGCCATTGGCGTTCTCCTTGGTGCCGGCCTTGTAATCGCGAGTGTCAAAGCCGGAATGGCGACTGGTCGGAAGTGGTGCGGGGATGACTGCTTTGTCGGGGAAGATCCCCGTCCATCCGTTGCTGATCGAAAGGGCCAGAACGGAATCGGGGGCTGGATGGTTCGCCAAGGCCTTGGCCTGTTGTTCGCAGCTCTTGGCGGTGAGGGGTTTGTGGATTTCCTTGCGGTGCTGGCACCAATCGGCCCAAACCTCGATGCTGACGTTTTCTGGTTTGGCGGACAGCGGGTCGAATTTTGATGATTTGCCTGGCGCGTTAGCGCCCTGATTTTCCTGATTACTGGTTACCTGATTGGTACCCTGATTACTGGTACCCTGATTTGTCGGAAATTTTTCCGACCCTCGTCGGATTTTTTTCCGACCCTGTTCGGATATTTTTCCGACCTTGCTCGGAGATTTTTCCGAGGTAGATCGGATTTTTTTCCGACCCTCAAACGCCTCAGAGGTCGGATATTTTTCCGACCCGTCCAACTTGCGATTCCACTCTTTGGCCTTTTCGGTCAAACGAAACAAACTGATGTTGGAAGTGTGGGATAGCTCGATCAGCCCGGCGGTCTCGAGCCCTTTGAGAAGTCGGTACGCTGTATCTGGTTTGTCGGTGAGCAAGGGCAATTCCTCCACGATCTTTGCCTTGCTCAAGGCAAAAAAAATCCCGTTATCGGTCTTGATTGGCCTTGCCCAGCTAGGACACTCGTAGACAAACGAAAACAGCAGCGCCTGTTGGGAGTTCAACCCCCACTCCAGCGCTTTCACTTGGTTGATCGCGATCGTGAACTGCATGTCAGCCCTTCCCGCTTGGCGTTCGGGCTGGGCGTTTCGACTTGTGCAACTCAATCAGTGCGGTCACCTCCTCGTGCCGGGCAGCCAAGTGTTTCGCGTGCAAGGCCAGAATCTCTGCGGCTTCCGCTGCAGTGATTTCTCCGTCCTCCAGTGCTAGGGCAAGAAACTGGTCAACGCGGCCGCGCTTCACAGAAGTACGTAAAGAGCGCTGGTGCATGTCTACGTTGTCCAGCTCACCAACCTCAGGCAGACGAACAAATACGCCGCCGTACATAGCGCAGATGTAGTCCGGCAAGAAGGTGGTTTTGGCTTCAGTCTCAAGCGTGCAGACCTCATCGTCGGTGAGGGGCCTGACACCTGCCGACTCGTAAATCCGGTTTTTGAAGCGCTTGAGATTCTCTTCGCCAAGAAAGTCAGAGGCGTATGCAAGCCCGCCAGGGAATGCATTGGCAGAGGCAATGACTGCTTTGCGACGGGTGTCTAGCACTGGCGATTTCATCGTCTAGTTTTCTCTCGGCGCCGTTGCGCTCAAAGTTTGCTCATGAAATGGGCAGCATCCGGCGACGCGACCTTTTTGCGCTTTGGACCGGGAATGGTCTGAGCTCTTCAGCTGTGAAAGAGCCATCTGCGTGCTCCGTAACAAAAACGTCACGCCCTGCCTGCAGAGCTTTATTTACTGAACTTTGGGTCATGCCTAACAAATTTCCGGCCTTGGTCTGCCCCTTCTCGGTAGCAAATTGGCTGAGGGTGATTTGACGCACTATCCGATCTCCGGTGGTGTATCTGAGGCGATAATATCTCCCATGGAGCTTTTTTAATCAACTCCAAAGGAGATGGCAATGTATCTCCACCGGGAATACTCTTCGGAAATGAAAAATGACAGACGACCATTACTTGACTGGGAAAAGACGGAGTGCGCCGCATTAAAAGCGGAGCTGGCTTCTTACAATTCGCGAGCCCCTAAAGGCGAGAAGCTGACTCAAGAAGAGATCGCGCTCTCCGTAGGCATGAGCCAAGGCACGCTTAGCAGTCACTTGAATGGTAACCGTGCGCTGAACAAGGAAATGGCAGCTGAGATAGCTAAGATGCTTGGCATACCCGTAGAGCGGTTTAGCCCCCGGATCGCAAAAGAAATCTCTGATTTAGCGATTGCTGCCAATGCTGTTCCATCAGTCGAATCATTGCAGTCAAACGTCGAGCCAGGCCCGCCAATTACCAGCTCTCCTCGTCGTATCGATATTGTTGGAACAGCGCAACTCGGTCACGAAGGCTACTGGACAAGTCTTGACCAGGCTGCTGGCTGGGTTGAGACCTACTCCAGAGATGAGGACGCCTATGCACTCCGTCTTAAGGGTGACTCGATGGCTCCGGCAATTCGTAGTGGCTGGATCGCCGTTTGCGAGCCCAATCACCGCCTAGTGCCAGGTGAGTATGTGATGATCACCACTACCGATGGCCAGAGCATGGTCAAAGAACTTCTCTTCGAAACCGATGAAGACGTCAGCCTCATGTCGATAAACACGGCATACGGTGAACGACTGACGATCGCTCGGCCTGATATCGAGAATATTCATTACGTAGGGGCAATTCTTGCCCCCAGCAAGGTGCTGGGCAGAATCTAAATTTGAGCCCTTCGATTTGTCTCTAATCCCCTTGGACACCTCCCTCCTGAAGCCCGCCAACAGCGGGCTTTTTTATTAAATGATTGTTTTTAATCATTAATATTTAGCGTTAACAAGGCAAACCGCTCAGTGTATATCCATACACAAATGGAGCAGTGCTATGGCAAAACCACAAAACAAACCAACATTGCCGGACTCATTTGAGCTTCTCGGTCTCCGCATCCAAAAAATCATTAGCGCCCCAACCGCCCAGAAACGAAAGACAGCCGTCATTCGTAAAACCTCAGATGAATGCCCACGAGATTGGAAGCGACTCCTTGAGGACATTGCCGAAACCGAAGACGTAACGTTGAGCCCAGAAGAAGACGACGCCATCCGTGTCTCCTGGAGCCTGCCAGCCAATATTTGATCGCCATAAAAACTCGCGCAATGCGGGTTTTTTTATGGCCATCGGAATATTTATCTCCTGTGGAGTTGACTTGTATAGCTCCAAGGGAGATATTTAACTCGTTGCCACGAAATAGACCGGCGATGCGGGATCTCCCGCTGCTCTTTAACAACTCTATCGATTCAAAGCTGTCAGCCGCAAAAAGGCTAACGCACCCGGCGTGGGCGACTCCCACCTAAGTGCGCCGTATCTGAGTCCCGCTGACAGTCCAAACAGATTTCACTGCATGTCCTTGTCAACAGGGCCATGTGGGAAATCCCTTCCCCCTGTATGAGGAAACAACATGTTCGGAATGAAAAAACTCTTCGGAAAACAAGTCGGCAACGCCCAGGCCGAAATGAAGAAGGTCGTTAACCGCGACTTGATGCAGGCCATTGTCGGTGGCGGCCTATTGGTCGCTGCGGCTGATGGTGAGATTGAAGCCAGCGAGGTTTCCAAGCTGGATGAGTTGATTCGCTCCAACCCGAACTTGACGCACTTCGGCAGCGAGATCACCGAAACCATCAATCGTTTTACAGGCCAGTTGAACGCCAACTTTCAAGTAGGTCGATTGGCGATCAAGCGCGAACTGGCCGACATCAAAAACGTTCCGGCCGACGCGGAGGAAGCCTTCGTCAACATTCTTGCCGTTGCCCAGGCTGACGGCCAGATCGAGCCTGCGGAGATGGTGGTGCTGAAGGAGATTGGCATGCACTTCGGCCTGCGCCTGACTGACTACGGTATCGAGGCGTGAAGTACGCGACAAAGGTTCTATTAATTCTGCTGGCACTGATCTTGGGTGGCATGTTGCTGAGTAGTCTTGCCTCTCGGGCCACTTGCTCTTACTACGGCTTCCAGACTGACCGAGAGACTCGCTACGCCGCCTTTGTTGGCTGCATGGTGAAGCTCGACGGTGGGTGGTTCCCTCGCTCTGAAATCCGCGTAATGCAGTGACGTTTCACTGATGCCGCTTCTTGCAAGGCGGCATTGGGAAACCCACTCACGCAAGGAAATGGACAATGCTGATTTTGACTCGCAAAGAAGGCGAAAGCATCAACATAGGCAACAACATCACGATCACAGTGCTGGGGGTTAGCGGCAAACAGGTACGTATCGGAACTAGCGCACCAAAGGATGTCCAGGTGCATCGAGAAGAAATCACGCAGCGCATTCAGGCGGGTCTGTCGAGGCCCACGATGGCAACACCTGCGATCACTTAAGCAGGTCTTTGTGACGCAAACAATGGCCCGGTTCCGATCGGGCTTTTTTACGCCTGCAATTTATCAATCCCCCCTTCCCTGCCCAATGGCCACCAGCAGGTGGTCGGAGTGCTGATGAATACACCAAACCTATTCCGAGGGATCAACCATGCATCCATCATTTCTAGAGCGCATCGATGAAGTCAGTGTGCTACTGCAACGAACAAAGGCCACCTGCTCCGGGTTCTACAGTCGTATTGATCGACGAGCCCCAGCCAAACCGGTGCGCTACCAAGTCGCCGGCGGAAGCCTCGGCATGTACCAGATTAAAGACCTCACCACCGGCAAGACTCGCGCCTTCCGTGACGCCTACAAGGCTGCTCACGACCTTGCCATGCAGTTCGAAGCAAAAGCCAATCGCCAGATTGCGGTGACGCTATGAAAAAGCGAAAGCCCAATAACATGCGTACCCGGTTAGAGCGAGCGAGCCGGGCACTGCTCAATGCCAATCACGTCGCGGTGGTCCACATCGACCCCAGCGGACGCCAAGGGATGATCAACAGGAAGAGCTGCAAGAGCATCCCGCCAGGGCAGCGCATGGCAGAAGCAGTCTGCGACATTGCCCACCGCTGGACGATCTATGTCAGCGTCCAGTGTCGCGATCAACAAGGGCACCGCTACACTAAATCAGTAGAGGTTGCTCCCCAAGGCAACTATCTGGCCGCGCACCTCGAAGACGTGATTGAGGACACCTACAAAGACCTGGTCGCCGAGAGCAATCCGAATCATCGGGTTGCTTCGGGCTGGATCGCCATTCCCGCCGAAATATCGCTGACTGAAGAGCAAGCCGCCCAGGTGTTCGACGCCGTGGGTGTCTGGAATCAGCAGAGGGCAGCATGAGAAACATCAGCAACCAGGTACGCCAGCGCCGACGACAGACATGGCTGGATCTACCTGCTCACGGAATTGAAGAGGTAGTCCATTGCCAAGAGCAACACGGATGTTCAGAGCGACAAACGCGCCAAGGAGCAGGCCTTGCTCGACCGCATAGGCCGAGAAGCGCACGCTGATTGTGTCGAGCGCGCGGACTGATGCACTCCAGGTGCTGGGCGAGCGCCACGACTTCGAGGAGTGGCAAGAGACGGCTTCCACTACGTGACTTGATCATATGCATCATTCATCACTTTAATGGCGTTTGATACATGCGGATGTTCAGCCCAGCGGTATGAAGCATTTCCAAGTAAGCCGGCTGTCGCGTTGTCAATCAGGCTTTTTACATCAAGCCCGCTGGCGATGGCCGCTCCAATAATTGCTACAAGCGCTTGCTCAAGTGCAATTTCGCGATCGCTGACCATTTCATCCCCTTGAACCGAATCCATGCCGACCTGAAAGATTAATAGCTCACCCACAACAAAAGCACCACTACACCCTATCGCATCTGGTCACGGAGTGCGGCGCCTGATTGGGATATGTGGCGGCCAGCGGCACGACTTTGAGGAATGGCAAGCCCCGGCATAGGACGCCCCATGCCCACAGAAAACAAACCGACCGAACCGCTGAAGGTTGAGTGCTCGACGGTCACGAAGCTGGTGATCACTGGCGCACCGCGGCTTGACCCGATCACCGTGCTCCTCGAGGACTTCGGCCGGCGCGACTGCCCTACCGAATCAAATCCGAATACCAGACCGCCCAGGGCAAGATCACGATCAACTGCTGGGACAAGAGCTGGAACGCTTACTGGGGCGGCATGGGGCCGCACAAATTCGCGGAGTTCGTCACCGATTGCGGTTGGGATTACGTGCTTAACTGCTTGGACCGCGGTATCAGTTCCACCGTCATCAACGGTGACGCGCTGCACAAGCTTGCCAAGAAGTGCATCATCCAGCGCCGTCGGCAACAGCAACAGGTGGCCGCATGATCCTCCGACCGATGGCAGCGCCGCTCTACATGCTCTGGCTCATCTACAAGGGACCACGGTGAAAGAAAGAGTTCACCCCGCCGGTTGCCCGAGGGAAGGGAGCAGCATGCGAACGTCGCCCCCCCCAACGGGGTGAACTATTAGACATTAACGCATACGCCAAAATATAGCATCCCAGCTTCAAACTTCGCCGGTTCGAAGCCACGGTATTGAAGTAAGGGTCCACCCCACCAGTCACCTCAGGGGAGAGAGCGTGTACGCAACTGGCGAGATGAACCAATAAACCGTAGCTCACCCGTTCAGCTCGCCTGACGCCCCTCATCTGATTTCACAATCCACCTACCAGCCTGCCGATGAACGGCGGGCGAGGAACTCTCATGCCTCTCGAAAACATGTCCGTCATGAAGTGCACCAACAACAAATCAATCCCCATGCGCTTGTTCATGCCTTACGAAAAGCAGGCACTACGCAATCACAGCCAATCTCTGCAGCGCCTTGCCAAGCGCGACGGTATGGCCGCCTGCGAAATTCTCGGGATCATTCGAGGATTGCATTGGAGCCAGCTAAAGGTCACACCAGACGACGAAGCAGAGCTGATCAAGTGGGTCGCCAGCAAATCCTAACCACCTTCTGCCGCCACGCGCGGCATGGAAACGCTCATGAGCATCCAGTTTCTATCCCACGAGGAGGTTTGCGAGCTCACCGGCGCGCGGACCAAGACAGGCCAGATCCTCAACCTGAAGAAGAACGGCATCAGGCACACCATCAAGGTGAATGGCTGGCCAAGCGTCACGGCGATGGCCGTGACTGCGGTCGGTATGTTTGAGCCAGAGAAACCCGCATGGACACCACGCAAGGCTAGTTGACATGGGACGACGACCAAGCAAACCCGGATCAATCGCCCGGCTGAGAGAGCGCAAGAAAGCCAGCGGCCGGGTTTTCTACTACTACGATACCGGCGGCAAGGACCGTAAAGAAATTCCGCTGGGCAGCGATTACGGTCTGGCGATCATGGAGTACGCAAAACTCGAGCGTGATCGCACCGCCACCGATCTGGTGGCCAAAGTGATCACCTTCCGTTATGTGGCCGAGAAGTATTTGGTCGACGTGGTGCCATCAAAGAAACCAGCAACACAAAAGGACAACGTCAGGGAGTTGAAAAACCTGATGTCATTCTTCGACGACCCGCCGGCCCCGCTTGAAACAATCCAGCCCCTACACGTCCGCCAATACCTGACCTGGCGCAAGGCCGCGCCGGTGCGCGCCAACAGGGAGAAGGCCCTGCTCAGTGCAATCTGGAACTTCGCCCGGGATATCGGCTATACCGCGCTCGCCAACCCTTGCGCAGGAATCAAGGGAAACAAGGAGACGGGGCGGGACATCTACATCGAGGACGCACTGTTCAAGCGCGTGTACGAGAAAGCAGATGTGGGTCTTCGGGATGCGATGGACCTTGCATATTTGACTGGTCAACGGGTGACAGACACACGATTGATGGATGAGCGAGACGTCCGCGAAGGGCTGATATGGGTCCTCCAGGGCAAGACAAACGCCAAGCGGCGAATTGAAATCACTGGTGAGTTGAAGGTTTTGATTGATCGAATTATGTCCCGGAAGTCAGGACACAAGGTCCGTTCGACGCGGCTGATCGTTACAGAGGATGGCACACCAATGTCAGTGGCGATGTTGCGGGGAAGATTTGACTTAGCCAGAGAAGCGGCCGGAGTCGCAAAGTCCGAGTTCCAAATGCGCGACTTACGCGCTAAAGCTGGCACTGACAAGGCCGAATCAAGCGGCGACATTTTGCAGGCCAGAGATCAACTTGGGCATACGACCGTCGTAATGACTGAGCAGTACATCCGAAACCGTAAGGGGAAGAAAGTCTCACCAACCAAGTGAATTGCGGACCAATTCAATAATTGCGGACCAGAAACGAACAAGGGCTTGCCTAGCTTTCGCTCGCAAACCCTTGATTTATATGGTGCCCGAAGCCGGAATCGAACCGGCACGCCCTTACGAGCGGGGGATTTTAAGTCCCATGCGTCTACCAGTTTCGCCATTCGGGCGGTAGCGCGGTGAAGCGTCCGGTTACTGCCAAATAACGATCTGGCAATTCTGACGCCTGTGCAGCAGAGGTGGAAATATATACATCCCGCCCCGGTGAAGCAAGTTCGCAAATACCCTTTTCAAGACTAAATCTTGCAGGCTACTGCAAATAAAAAAGCTCCGTAAATCATAGATCTACGGAGCTTGTTTATTAGTGGAGGCCGAGGTCGGAATCGAACCGGCGTAGGCGGATTTGCAATCCGCTGCATAACCATTTTGCTACTCGGCCTCAAAACATTTGGCGTCTAGTAGCGCGACATCAAATGCGTACAAACTTGGAGCGGGAAACGAGACTCGAACTCGCGACCCCGACCTTGGCAAGGTCGTGCTCTACCAACTGAGCTATTCCCGCGTCTTGGTGTGGCGCATTCTATAGAATCCAGAAGCCCCGTCAACCCTTTGATTCAAAAAAGTTTTATTTCTTTTCAACGTCGGTCTTCAGATGTGGCCAGGCAGCCCGCAGGTACTGGACCATCGACCACAAAGTCAGGCCAGCCGACACCATCAGCAAGGTGTAGCCCAGCAAGACCCAGAAACTGAAATCCTTGGAATTGGCCAGCAGGATCACCAGCGCCAGCATTTGCGCGGCGGTTTTCCATTTGCCCAGGTTCGACACGGCAACGTGGGCACGAGCGCCCAGTTCGGCCATCCATTCGCGCAGTGCCGAGACGACAATCTCGCGACCGATGATCACGGCAGCAGGCAGTGTGAGCCACAGGTTTCCGTGTTCCTGCACCAACAGTACCAGTGCAACCGCCACCATCAGCTTGTCGGCAACCGGATCGAGAAAAGCCCCGAACGGTGTGCTTTGTTCCAGGCGGCGGGCCAGGTACCCGTCCAGCCAGTCGGTGGCGGCAGCGAATGCGAAGACCGAGGCGGATGCCAGGTAGCTCCATTGGTAAGGCAGGTAGAACAGCAAAATGAAGATTGGTATGAGCAGAACGCGTAGAACGGTAATCAGATTAGGGATATTCATCGGCACAACTGGCTACGAGGTGAGGGGGCATTCTACTCGCTGTGCAGATTTGCATAAATCAACTCTGCGAGCTTTTTACTGATCCCGGGGGCTTTGGCAATTTCTTCGATGCTTGCACGAGACAGCTCCTGCAATCCACCAAAATGTTTCAACAAATCCCGCCGACGTGTGGGTCCGACACCGGCGACGCCTTCCAGTGTAGACGTCCGACGGGTTTTTCCACGTCGGGCGCGGTGCCCGGTAATGGCAAATCGGTGGGCTTCGTCGCGAATCTGCTGGATCAGGTGCAACGCGGGCGAATCGCCGCGCAACGTGAATTCATGTGCAGCGTCGTTCAGGTACAGGGTTTCGAAACCGGCCTTGCGCGTCGCGCCTTTTGCCACGCCCAGCAGAATCAGATCAGGTACGGCCAATTCATCGAGCACGTCGCGGGCCATGGACAACTGGCCTTTACCGCCATCCACCAGCAGGATATCCGGCAACTTGCCCTCCCCGTCCTTCAGTTTGCTGAAGCGTCGGGTCAACGCCTGATGCATCGCCGCGTAATCATCGCCGGCCGTAACGCCCTCGATGTTGTACCGACGGTAATCGGCCTTGATCGGACCTTCGGGGCCGAAGACCACACAGGACGCCACCGTCGCCTCGCCACTGGAATGGCTGATGTCGTAGCACTCAAGTCGTTGCGGTGGCTCATCCAGCTTCAGCACCTCTGCCAGCGCATCGAAGCGTGCCGTGATGTGCTGACGATTCGCCAGACGCGCACTCAGTGCCTGCTCGGCATTGGTCACCGCCAATTGCTGCCAGCGCGCTCGCGTACCACGCACGCGATGGCTGATGGTCAATTCACGACCACGCAGCTCGTCGATGGCGGCGATCAGTGTTGGAAAGTCATCGTGAACCACATTGACGATCAGTTCGCTCGGCAAGTCGCGCTCAGGACTGCTGATGTAGTACTGGCCGAGAAATGCGGCCATGACTTCGGAAACGTCTTCTTCAATTCCAACCTGAGGGAAGAAGTTCTTGCTGCCCAGTACCCGCCCGCCCCGCACGCTGATCAAGTGAACACAGGCGCCGCCCGGGTTGACGAAGGCGGCAATCACATCGACGTCTCCGGTCCCGCCTTCCATGCTCTGTTGATCCTGAACCCGGCGCAGCAACGCAATCTGGTCCCGCAACTCGGCTGCTCGTTCGAACTCGAGATTGATTGCCGCCTCTTCCATCCCGGCGGACAACTCGTCAGTCAACGCATTGCTGCGCCCCTCAAGAAACATCACCGAGTGGCGCACGTCTTCGGCATACACCTGGGGCTCCACCAGCCCGACGCAGGGCGCCTTGCAACGCTTGATCTGGTATTGCAGGCAAGGACGGGTGCGGTTCTTGTAAAAACTGTCTTCGCATTGCCGAACGAAAAACGTCTTTTGCAGCAGGCTCAGGCTTTCGCGGATCGCACCGGCGCTCGGGTAAGGACCGAAATACTTGCCCTTGGCCTTTTTCGCGCCGCGATGAATGCTCAGGCGCGGAAACTCTCCGTCGGAGAGATAGACGTAGGGGTAGGATTTATCGTCGCGCAGCAGGATGTTGTAGGGCGGGCGCCATTCCTTGATCAGCGTCTGCTCAAGCAGCAAGGCTTCGGTTTCGTTGGCCGTGATCGTGGTTTCGACCTGGGCGATTCGCGCTACCAGTGCGGCGGTCTTGGGGGCAAGCCCGGTCTTGCGAAAGTAACTCGACAGGCGATTTTTGAGGTTTTTCGCCTTGCCGACGTAGAGCAACCGCGCTTCGCTGTCGAACATGCGGTACACGCCGGGGCGCCCGCTAACGGTCGACAGAAAGGCGCTCGGATCAAAGGTTTCGGTCATTTTCAGAGGCTGGCGTCGACCATGCCATGTCGAACCGCCAACAGCGTCAACTCGACATCACTGCTGATCGAAAGCTTTTCGAAGATGCGGTAACGGTAGGTGTTCACGGTTTTCGGGGACAGGCACAACTTGTCGGAAATGATCTGTACTTTCTGGCAACCGACGATCATCAGCGCGATCTGGATTTCCCGCTCCGACAATGCATCGAAAGGCGAATCGTTGGTAGGCTGGAAGGACTTGATCGCCAGCTGCTGGGCAATCTGCGGACTGATGTAGCGTTGCCCGGCGAACACCAGGCGGATGGCCTGGACCATTTCCGGCAAACCTGCCCCTTTGGTCAGGTACCCTGCCGCACCGGCCTGCAACAGCCGCGTAGGAAACGGGTCCTCTTCACACACGGTCACCGCGACGACCTTGATATCCGGATGGCTGCGCAGCAATTTGCGAGTGGCTTCGAGCCCGCCGATACCTGGCATCTTGACGTCCATCAACACCACATCGGGTTTCAGTTCACGCGCCTTGAGCAGGGATTCCTCCCCCGACTCGGCCTGGCCGACTACTTGCAGGCCATCGATGTCAGCCAGCATTCGTGTAATGCCCGTACGAACGAGATCATGGTCATCGACTACTAGCACCCTAATCAAGCAGACACCTCGCGATATGGTCTTATTGGGTTGCCAGACACCTTAGCAAAAAGCATCTGGCAGACCTAGCGGAAAGCGTCAGATTAAAAGTTTCAATTCATCTTGAAAGGCTTGTTGCAAGCGTGCTTCAGCAATGCGGGCCCGGGATCTCCAGCTGCATCCTCAGGAAACATTCGTCCTTGCCTACCACCCTCAATCCCTTGCGCTCGTACAGCGCTTGCGCCGGGTTGTTTTGGAAAACCGTCAGGCGCAACGCCGGGCGCCGCTCCTTGCGCGCGAGAGCCAGTACCTGATCGATCACCCAGGATCCTGTGCCCTGCCCACGAAACGCTTCGACGATATGCAATTCGCGGATATACAAGGCTCTGGCATCACGACTCAGGCTGACATAACCCAGGACATTGTCGCCCCTTGCAATCAATCGGTTGTCTCGTCCTGCCCAGGCCACGTCGAACGCTTCGTCCTGCCACAACAGATCATGCTCGATGTAGTAATGCAGCATGCCTCTACAGGTCAGTTCGCGGGCGAATTCCAGGTCATCCGGTGTTGCCGGACGCCATTGGCGCCCCATCATTCCAGCTCCACGGCGAGGGTCAGTGCCATCATGGTGCGTCCTTGTGACGGTATGTTTGTTGTTGAGGTGCAGAGTGTGCCACAACGTTCGGGGCACTCAAGCGATAGAAAGCGCCGTCGTTGGCCGATAGCATTTTCTGATTGAATCTGCGTACCGGCCTCTAGTAAGCTCGGCCCATCCATCGGAGACAGACCATGTTCAACACCCTTTCACAGCCTCGTACCGCCAGCGCCCTGCGCTCGGTTGCGGCTGCCCGGGTGAACGACGGTTGTGCTCCGGTCAGCTTTTATTTTGGGTATTGGTTTAGCCACTGGCGCGCCTGATACCCACACGGCGCCCACTTCAAACGGGTCGCCACCAGAGAATTCTCAACCCCCGGTCGGCCTCCCGACCGGGGGTTTTGTTTTTTCAGCCCCAAGACTTTTAGCGACACATCAGACATTCAGAGGATTCAGAACATGAACTACGCCACTTATTACCGTTACGACAGTTTTACCGCCTGGCGATTTACCACCCTCCGCTCGGGACAGCCTGCCGCCTCCGATCGGTCACCCAAAGGTGGCAAGCACACACACGCAGCCAATCCGGCCAATTGTCGAACACCCCAGTAGGGCCGAGTGCGCGGGCACGAACCCGCCACCAGCCCAGGAAGCCTTGAATATGAACTCGTCCGTCTCTGCACTGCCACTGTCCACCTTGAGCCCTGCCAATGAAGCGCTGACCCTGCGCCTGCCCAGTTCATTGCAACTCAAACAGCAATTGCCCCTCAGCAACGCCCTGACCCGGCAAGTCGCCGCCCACCGCCAGGCGGTTCGCGCGATCCTCAACGGTGAAGATTCCCGCCTGCTGGTCATCGTCGGCCCCTGCTCGATACACGATCCGAAATCAGCCCTCGAATACGCTGAAAACCTTGCTCGCCTCGCCGCCGAAGTCAGCGACCAAATGCTGCTGGTGATGCGCGCCTACGTCGAAAAACCCCGGACCACGGTTGGCTGGAAAGGCCTGGCCTACGACCCGCACCTCGATGGCAGCGATGACATGGCCGCCGGCCTGACGTTGTCCCGCGAGCTGATGCGCGAAATGCTCCGCCTGGGCCTGCCGGTTGCCACTGAACTGCTGCAACCGATGGCCGCCGGCTACTTCGACGATCTGTTGAGCTGGGTGGCGATCGGCGCCCGGACCACGGAGTCGCAGATACACCGGGAAATGGCCAGCGGCCTGGGTATGCCTGTAGGTTTCAAGAACGGGACTGACGGAGGTGTCGCTGTCGCCAGTGATGCCATGCGCTCCGCGGCCCATCCCCATCGTCACTTCGGTGTCGATAGCCAGGGACATCCGGCGATCATTCAAACCCCGGGTAATGCGGACACCCACCTGGTATTGCGCGGTGGCCATCGCGGGCCGAACTACGACAGCACCAGCGTCGCCCAGGTGAATAGCGACCTGACCAGACTCAGGATTCCGGCTCGAATCATGGTCGATTGCAGTCACGCCAACAGCGGCAAAGACCCGCTGCGCCAGCCAGCCGTGCTCAAGGATGTACTTGAACAACGCCTGCGAGGTGACCGTTCGCTGATCGGCATGATGATCGAGAGTCATTTGTTCGAAGGCTGCCAACCGTTGAGCGCGTCATTGCAATACGGTGTCTCAGTGACCGATGGCTGCCTCGGTTGGGCAGGAACAGAACAACTGCTGCTTGAAGCGGCAGATCGGTTGCGAGCGCAAGACAACACTCAATAGTCAGCATCATCCGTCCGCCCTCCGGCCTTCATGCGAAGACTGGAGGGCAAATGGCAATCAATGCCCCATCAGGGACTGCACTTGAACCAGTGTCACCCCGGATTGCTGGCAAGTGTCATCAAGGCGCTCGACGGAATAGGAAACACGGATGGCAGAATCTCGATGCTCGCTCCAGAAGCGGTAGGGAACTATGAACACCAATGGTTCGCCGGCGGTGTCTCTGGTTATTTCGCGGTCGTCACAATGATTGAATTTCTCCCCCTCGCATTTCAGGTAAATCAGCTCGCCTTTTTCAGCCCTGGCGTTTTCGATGACGACGGTCACGCCATCCTGCGCATCAAGCAGATCCAAGCAACCTTCGTCTGCTTCCAACACAGTGGGTACTGGCAGTGCCCCCCGTTCCAGCTTGCCAATCATCAGTGTCGTTAATTCAGAGTAACGGGGACCATGGCCTGCCTGCTTGACGCAATAATCGACGGAAACGGAGGAACCCAGGTTGGTCGCAATGCACTCCGGGCTGACCCAAAACGACAGTTCGCCCCCCACAGCAAAGGACTCGACCTTGAGTGCATCGCTGAAACTTCCTTCGATCGAAACGCCAGCCCAGGACAGCAACACCCAGTCGCCTGCAGCCATGCGCGCATAGGGTTTGATCGTAACGATCGCCCCTTCTTCGACCCGCCCTGGGTCAAGTGTTTTACCCATCGCATCGTTCACGGTCGCAGGCAACAGGTCGGATTGCACATCACCTACACTCAGTTGCAAACGATGGGAATTCACAGGCCCGGCAAAACAGGTGCTCATGAGTGAGTAACCGATTTCGAGTGAGCCACCGTCAAGCGCCGCGATATGTGCGCTGCCCACGGTGAAGATTATGTCCTCGCCGACCCGGTCCTCACTGACAAAGCGCGCCACCTGGTGATTGCAGGCGAAGCCGTCGGCATCCAGCCCCACCCAACTCAATAGCAATTTGTCGCCGCAGGTCATGCCTGGATAAGGCAAGACCCTGATGACGGCTTTTCTGTCAACGGGGTTCAGAACGCCATTTTCCGCCTGTTCAAGTACGGGAGGTGGTAAGGGTTGCTGCGCGAGACTCAAGGTGTCGGGTTCGTAAACAGTCATTCATTCACTCCTGTCCCTGGAATAAACACCGTACGGGTGGCCGGTTTTGGATGACGACTATTTAATCCCACGGCAAACAGCCGTGATGTCGGCCTCTCGCTCAGGCTCGCTCGGAAAATGGATATTCACGAAGTAGTTCTTTGATCAGTAGCACCCTGATTGTCGTGAAAAATCGTCAAACTATACCGACTATAGCCTCAGCCATTCTTGAATACTCGTACCTGTTCTATTCCGTTTTCCGCAAGCTTCGGCGGACTTTTCATACATCGCGCCAACCTCGAGTGCTTTAGAGTGAAGCGCCATGCAGTCCCAATGAACTTCTGCGTAAAGGTATGAACATGCAAAGGAATGCAAACACCTGTTATCCAATACTGCTGGTCCACGGTCTTTTCGGTTTCGAAAGAATCGGCAAGTTCGAGCTCTTTCACGACATCAGGCAGGCGCTGAGGAACGCCGGAGCAAGGGTGTTCGTTCCCCACTTGTCGGCCCTCCATGACAACGAAGTACGCGGAGACCAATTGCTCACGCAGATCGAGCGGGTACTGAAAGGAACCGGTGCACGCAAAGTCAACCTCATAGGGCATAGCCAGGGCGCACTGACCGCACGTTATGCCGCAGCGATTGCGCCACACAGTGTGGCGTCGGTGACTTCCGTCAGCGGGCCGAATCATGGCTCGGAACTGGCCGATTTCCTGTGCAAGGCTTTGATACCGGACTACCTCCCGGAACATGTGGCGGAGACGGTCGTGACCCTCTTCGCCGACTTCCTCGCGACATTAAGCGACAATCAGTACCAACCACAGAGCGCCATTGCGGCCCTCAATGCGCTGACCACAGAAGGCGTAGGCGCATTCAACGACAAATACCCGCAAGGACTGCCCGCCACCTGGGGTGGCAAGGGGCGCGAACAGGTCAACGGTGTTCATTACTACTCGTGGAGCGGCGTGCTGCAGTCGAATGTTCTCGAAGAAGGGCTCAATGCGCTTGATCCGTTCCACGCCTTCTGCAGGGCCCTTTCCGGTTACTTCGTCACGGAAAGCGAGCAGAACGACGGTTTGGTCGGTCGCTTCAGTTCCCATCTGGGTACGGTTATCCGGTCCGACTATGCGCTGGATCATCTGGACACCATTGGTCAGCCGGCCGGTCAACTGCGCACAGGTATCGACCCGATTGAACTGTATGTTCAGCATGCCGAGCGCTTGAAAGACGCGGGGCTTTGAGGCGTCGCCCACCGAGGATCCCGCGTGGAACGGAACTTTGAGGAGAAATAGCTCACTGAATCCGGTAGGCTCAGCACTTTATCGAGTATTGAAAGGAGTATTTTCCCATGGCTAAAGCCACTGCCCGTCACATCCTTGTTGCCTCGGAAGCCAAGTGCAACGAACTCAAGGCTCAAATCGAGGCCGGCGCCGATTTCGCCGAGGTTGCCAAGGCAAACTCCACCTGCCCTTCCAGCCGTCAGGGCGGTGACCTGGGTTCGTTCGGTCCGGGCCAGATGGTCAAGGAGTTCGACACCGTGGTCTTCAGCGCGCCGATCAACGTGGTCCAGGGCCCGGTCAAGACCCAGTTCGGTTACCACCTGCTGGAAGTGACCAGCCGTCAGGACTGATCGACGCTTGAGCTATTCACACAACGGCCCGCCTTTTGGTGGGCCGTTGTGCTTGCGACACGTAATTCGGCTGGCGAGGGACGCGCTGCTAGCGTACAAATTGGCGTTAACGACCACCCGGCTCTAAGGCTGACAATGCGATTGGCTTTCCCTACCTTGTTGTTCACGACCGTGGCCCTGCTGTCGGGTGCCGCGGGTGTGAATGCGGCACCGCAACCGGCAATGACCGTGTACGGCGAACCGGCAAAATACCCTGCCGGCTTCAGTCATTTCGCCTACACCAACCCGCAGGCCCCCAAGGGCGGCACGATGCGGCGCTCGGCGATCGAAATCGGTCAGTTCGACCATGTCTTGCCTTACATCGACAAAGGCATAGGCGTCACACAGATCGACGGCTTGCTCTATTCGCCGCTGGCCCAGCGCTCGCTGGACGAGCCGTACACCGTGTACGGCCTGGTGGCAGAGAAGATGGAACGCTCCGAGGACGGCCTGTCGCTGCGCTTCTACCTCAACCCCAAGGCACGCTTTGCCGATGGCAAACCGATTACCGCTGAAGACGTGCGCTACACCTTCGACCTGCTGATGACCCAGGGCAGCCTGCGTTACCGTACCCAGTTCGCCGACGTCAAAGGCGTCGAAGTGGAATCGCCACTGATCATCCGCTTTGATTTCAGGAACAACGAAAATCGCACCCTGCCGCTGGATATCGCGACCTTGCCAGTGTTTCCCGAACACTGGTGGAAAACCCGCGATTTCGCCGGTGGCGGCGGCTATGAAGCGCCGTTGGGCAGCGGCCCCTATAAAGTCGGCAAGATCGATTCCGGACGCAGCATCACCTTCGAGCGCAATCCCGACTGGTGGGGCAAGGACTTGCCGGTCAGCCGTGGCCTGTACAACTTCGATCATTTCAGCATCGAGTACTTCGGCGATACCGACGTGGCGCGCCAGGTCCTGCGCGGCGGCGCCTTTGACTACAATCGCGAGTTTTCCGCCACCGGCTATTCCATCGGCTACGACAGCCCGGCCCTGAGCGACGGTCGCCTGCAAAAGGCCCACCTCGCCACCGAGGCGCCGCAGCCGGCCCAGGGTTTTGTGTTCAATCTGCAAAAGCCCATGTTCCAGGACCGTCGCGTGCGCCAGGCCCTGGTGATGCTGTGGGACTTCGAGTGGAGCAACCGGCAGATGATGCGCGACATGTACATCCGCCAGCAGAGCTTTTTCTCCAATACCGATCTCGCGGCCCGGCAACTGCCGGATGCGGGTGAGCTGGCGATTCTCGAACCGTTGCGCGGGCAGATTCCCGACGAAGTCTTCACTAAAGTGTTCGAGGCGCCGAAGACCGATGGCAGCGGTGTGATTCGCGACAAGCAGTTGCAGGCCCTGGACCTGCTCGAACAGGCCGGCTGGAAGCCTGATGGCGACCAACTGGTGAATGCCGACGGCGAACCGTTGAGCTTTACGTTCCTGGTCAGTCAGAACGGCATGGACCGCCTGCTGTTGCCCTATAAACGCACGTTGAAACAGATCGGCATCGACCTCAACATCCGCCGCATCGACTCGTCCCAGTATGTCAATCGCCTGATGAGCCGCGACTACGACATGATCGTCACCGGCTACCCGGTCACCACTTCCCCGGGAAACGAACTGCTCAATTATTTCAGTTCCGCGGCGGCCACCGACCCGGGATCAAACAACTACATGGTGTTGAAGAACCCGGCAGTGGACACCCTGATCACCGGGCTGATCCGCGCCAATACCAAGGCCGACATGCTGCATTACGCCCATGCCCTGGACCGGGTGCTGCAATGGAACTACTACTGGATTCCCAACTACTACCCGCCGGGAACCTCTACAGTGTGGTGGAACCGCTTCGGCATTCCGAACGTGCAAGCGAGCAATGACGAAGCCATCGAAAGCTGGTGGGAAATGAGCACCACGCCATTGACCAACCAACAGATGACTGCCGAGCGTATCAGCCGTGGCAGACCCGGAGGGCCGCACTGATGTGGGCTTACATAGTGCGGCGCCTGCTGCTGATCATTCCGACGCTGGTGATCATTCTTCTGGTCAACTTTGTCATCGTCCAGGCCGCGCCGGGCGGACCGGTCGAACAGGCCATCGCGCACCTCCAAGGCATTGGCGGTGCCACGGTTGGAGGTAGCTCCAGCGAATCCATGAGCGGCAAGTCCCGGGCCAGTCGCGGCCTTGATCCGCAGTTGATCAAGGACATTGAAAAACAGTACGGTTTCGATAAACCGGCACACGAACGCCTCTGGCTGATGCTCACCAGCTATGCGCGCCTGGACTTCGGCAAGAGCTTCTTCCGCGGCGCCACCGTCACCGACCTGATCCTCGAAAAAATGCCCGTGACCATTTCCCTCGGACTCTGGGCGACGCTGATCACCTACCTGGTGTCGATTCCCCTGGGCATCCGCAAGGCCGTGCACCATGGCAGCCAATTCGACATCTGGAGCAGTACCGCGATCATCATCGGCTATGCCATGCCGGCGTTCCTGTTTGCGATGTTCCTGATCGTGGTCTTTGCCGGTGGCACTTCGCTGAACTGGTTTCCCGTCCGCGGGCTGGTCTCGGACAACTTCGAATCGCTGTCGACCCTTGGCAAAGTCGCCGACTACTTCTGGCATCTGGTGCTGCCGGTGACCGCGCTGGTGATTGGCGGTTTCGCCACACTGACCATCCTGACCAAGAACTCGTTCCTCAATGAAATCACCCGCCAGTACGTGGTCACCGCCCGGGCCAAGGGTTTGAGTGAACGACGGGTGCTCTATGGACACGTATTCCGCAACGCCATGCTGTTGGTGGTGTCGGGCATTCCCCAAGCCTTCATCAGTGTATTTTTTGCCGGCTCCCTGCTGATCGAAGTGATCTTCTCCCTCGACGGCCTGGGCCGCATGAGCTACGAGGCGGCGGTATCGCGGGACTATCCGGTGGTGTTCGGCTCGCTGTTCATCTTCACCCTGTTCGGCCTTCTGATAAAACTGGTCGGCGACCTCTGCTACACCCTGGTCGACCCGCGTATCGACTTCGCCGCGAGGAGCGCCTGATGCTCAAACTTTCACCGCTGGCGCGTCGCCGCTTCGAGCGATTCAAGAAAAACCGTCGGGGCTGGTGGTCGCTCTGGCTGTTTGTCGGCCTGTTCCTGATGACCCTGGGCGGCGAACTGATCGCCAACGACAAACCGCTGGTGGTCAGTTATCAAGGCCAGTGGTACTTCCCGGTCTTCAAGCGCCACACCGAACAGGAGTTCGGCGGACAACTGCCGTTTCAGGCCGACTACCGCAGTGACTACGTGCAGAAGCTGATCAAGCAGGACGGAGGCTGGTTGCTGTTTCCGCCGATTCCGTTCAGTGACGACACGCCCAACTATGACCTGAACACACCCGCCCCCAGCCCGCCCTCCAGCGTCAATTGGCTGGGCACCGACGACCAGGCACGGGACGTTCTGGCCCGGGTGATCTTCGGTGCCCGGGTGTCGATCCTGTTTGCCTTGATGCTGACGTTTGTCAGTGCCCTGATCGGCATCGCGGCCGGAGCGCTGCAAGGCTATTACGGCGGCTGGGTGGATTTGCTCGGCCAACGTCTGCTGGAGGTGTGGTCCGGATTGCCGGTGCTGTACCTGCTGATCATTCTGTCGGGCTTCGTCGAGCCGAATTTCTGGTGGCTGCTGGGAATCATGGCGCTGTTTTCATGGCTGGCTTTGGTGGACGTGGTGCGCGCCGAGTTCCTGCGCGGGCGCAACCTGGAATACGTCAAGGCCGCACGGGCGCTGGGCCTGACTGACCGCAAGGTCATCGTGCGGCACATTCTGCCCAACGCCATGAACGCGACCTTGAGCTACTTGCCGTTCATTCTCACCGGGGCGATTTCCACCCTGACGGCACTGGATTTCCTCGGCTTCGGCATGCCTGCCGGCAGCGCTTCCCTGGGTGAACTGATCGGCCAGGGCAAGCAAAACCTGCAAGCGCCCTGGCTGGGCCTGACGGCGTTCTTCACCCTGGCGCTGATTCTTTCTTTACTGGTGTTCATTGGCGAAGCATTGCGCGACGCTTTTGATCCCCGGTCTTGATGCGGATGTTGATATGACCAACCTGATCGAAATCCGTGACCTCAGCGTGGCCTTCAGCGGCCAGACCGTGGTGCGCAATCTGTGCCTGGACATCCGCCCCGGCGAATGTCTGGCGCTGGTGGGCGAATCGGGCTCGGGCAAGTCGGTGACGGCCCACTCGATCCTGCAATTGCTGCCGCAAACCGATACCCGGACAACCGGCAGCATTCGCTATCGCGGCCAGGAACTGGTGGGCGCCGATACCGGCAAGTTGCGCCAACTGCGCGGCAATCGCATTGCGATGATCTTCCAGGAGCCGATGACCTCCCTCAACCCGCTGCACAGCATCGAAAAGCAGATCGGTGAAACCTTGCTGGTGCACAAAGGCCTGGCGGGCAAAGCGGCGCAAGCGCGGATCCTTGAGTTGCTGCACCTGGTGGGCATCCAGAAACCCGAAGAACGCCTCAAGGCCTATCCCCATCAATTGTCCGGCGGCCAGCGCCAGCGGGTAATGATCGCCATGGCCCTGGCGTGCGAACCCGAACTGCTGATTGCCGACGAACCGACCACCGCGCTGGATGTGACGGTGCAGCGCAAGATCCTGCTGCTGCTCAAGTCCCTGCAACAGCGGCTGGGCATGTCGCTGCTGCTGATCAGCCATGACCTCAATCTGGTGCGCAGCATCGCCCAGCGCGTGTGCGTGATGAAGGCCGGGGAAATCGTCGAGCAGGCGCCTTGCGAAATCCTTTTCACCGAACCGAAGCACCCTTACAGCTGCGTATTGCTGCACGCCGAACCCGAGGGCGAAGCCTTGCCCCGGGACGCGCGCGAAAACGTGCTGGAGGTGGACAACCTGCAGGTACGGTTTCCCGTCGGTGGTGGCCTGTTTCAGCGCAAGACCTGGCTGCGCGCCGTCGATGGCATCAGCCTGAACATTCAGCGCGGCAAGACCCTGGGCATCGTCGGCGAGTCCGGTTCCGGCAAGTCCACCCTTGGCCAGGCGATCCTGCGTTTGCTCGAGTCCGAAGGCAGCATCCGCTTTCAAGGCCAGGCGCTGGACGGCCTGACGCAAAAACAGCTACGACCCTGGCGCAAGACGATGCAGGTGGTGTTCCAGGACCCCTTCGGCAGCCTCAGCCCGCGCATGTCGGTCGCGCAGATCATCAGCGAGGGCCTGGAAGTGCACAGCCAGCTGAGCCCTGAAGAGTGCAATGCCGAAGTGATCCGGGCACTGAGCGAAGTCGGCCTCGACCCGCAAAGCCGCCATCGCTATCCCCACGAGTTCTCCGGAGGACAGCGCCAGCGCATCGCCATCGCTCGGGCGCTGGTGCTGAAGCCGGCGCTGATCCTGCTCGACGAACCGACCTCGGCGCTGGACCGCACGGTGCAGAAACAAGTGGTCGCCCTGCTCCGCCAGCTTCAGGAAAAACACGGTTTGACCTATCTGTTCATCAGCCATGACCTGGCGGTGGTGCGCGCCCTGGCTCACGACATGATCGTGATCAAGGACGGCAAAGTGGTGGAACGCGGCGCCAGTCATGAGGTGTTTGCCTCACCGCAGCATCCGTACACCAAGGAGCTGTTGGCGGCGGCGTTGTTGGGGCAGGCATAATCCCTGGCAACCCCGAACCCTGTGGGAGCGGGCTTGCCCGCGATGGGGCCGGAACAGGCAGCAAATACATCAGGACCAATACCCATGAACACCACCGAAAGCCTCAAGGACTACCAGCGCGTTCGCTTGCTGGCAATCCGCTCGTTGTTCGAGATCATCGAGCAATCCAGCGAGGGCACGGTGATTGTCGACCGCGACGCCAACATCGTCTGGATGAATGAGCGCTATGCCCGGCGCTTCGGCCTGCAATCGGCGCAAGTGGCGATTGGCAAGCCCTGCGAAAGCGTGATCCCCGGCAGCCTGTTGCGTGAGGTGGTGCGCACCGGCCGGCCGATTTTGCTGGACATGCAAGACACCCCCAAAGAGCCGCTGGTGGTCATGCGCCTGCCGATTCACGACGATGCCGGCGTGGTGATCGGTGCCATCGGCTTCGCCCTGTTCGACGAATTGCGCAGCCTGTCGCCGATGCTCAAGCGCTACATGAGCATGCAAGAAGAACTGGCTTCCACCCGCTCGCTGCTGCGGGCGCGACAGACCAAATACAACTTCGCCCACTTTATCGGCACCAGTGCCGCCAGCCTGGAAGTCAAACGCCGCGCCCGGCGCAGTGCGAGTACCGAATCGCCGGTACTGCTGCTCGGCGAGACCGGCACCGGCAAGGAGTTGCTGGCCCAAGCCATCCACAATGCCTCGCCCCGTGCGCACAAGGCGTTCGTGAGCATCAACAGCGCGGCGATTCCTGAATCGTTGCTGGAAGCCGAATTCTTCGGCACCGCCCCCGGTGCGTTTACCGGTGCCGACCGCAAGGGCCGCGCCGGCAAACTGCAGATCGCCCAGGGCGGCACGTTGTTCCTCGACGAAATCGGCGACATGCCGCTGCCCCTGCAAAGCAAACTGCTGCGGGTGTTGCAGGAAAAGGAATTCGAACCGGTGGGCTCAAACGAGGTGATCCAGAGCGATGTGCGGGTGATCGCCGCGACCTCTACGGACCTCGAAGCGGCCATCAAGCGCGGCGAATTCCGCGCCGATCTGTATTACCGGCTGAACGTGTTGCCGATCCAGGTTCCACCCCTGCGCGATCGCCTCGATGACGTGCCGGCGCTCAGCGAGGCGATTCTTGAGGAGCTGCGCAGCCAGCATGAACTGCACCACGAAGCCCTGGAACTGTTGGGGCAACACGCCTGGCCGGGGAATATCCGGGAACTGCGCAATGTGCTGGAACGGGCCGCATTGCTCAGTGATGACCTGCGCCTGACGGTGGCGGACATCCGCGCAGCGATCGGTACGTTCACCCCGGTGGAGCGCGTGGCGCCCTTAGCCATCGAACCGATTGCCCACGAGACGTTCAGTGCGGCGCGGGAGCGATTTGACCGGCAACTGATCGAAACGACCCTCGCGCAATGCGCGGGCAAGGTGCCTGATGCAGCGGCGCGGCTGGGGCTTGGGCGGTCGACGCTGTACAAGAAAATGGCGGCGCTGGGGATTGTCGAGTCTCGATAAAGAGACATGAATCTCCATTATTAGACAGACCTTCGCGAGCAGGCTCGCTCCCACAGGAGACCTTGCTCTACTGACCCACTCGATCAACTGTAGGAGCGGGCTTGCCCGCGAAGAGGCCGGCACCACCGATAAAAGTCTCCGCATAGAGACAATACTTCCTTACAACATCGGTAAAATCAACATATCTCCTTATATTTCAACAGCTTAAACATCTGGCACAAAACTCGCTATATGCCTCTCCTGTCAAGTTTCACCCTACAAAAATAACAAACCAGGAGACACACCATGAGTGTGATCATTGCCTTGGCAGCCCTCGCGCTGCTGATGCTGGCTGCCTACCGTGGCTACAGCGTTATCCTTTTTGCCCCGATTGCCGCCCTCGGCGCTGTCCTGCTGACTGACCCGTCTGCCGTCGCCCCCGCTTTCACCGGGGTGTTCATGGAAAAAATGGTCGGTTTCATCAAGCTGTATTTCCCGGTGTTCCTGCTCGGCGCGGTGTTCGGCAAGTTGATCGAACTGTCCGGCTTCTCGCGCTCCATCGTCGCGGCCGCGATTCGCCTGCTCGGCACCCGCCAGGCGATGCTGGTGATCGTGCTGGTCTGCGCCTTGCTGACCTACGGCGGCGTATCGTTGTTTGTGGTGGTGTTCGCGGTCTATCCGTTTGCCGCTGAAATGTTCCGCCAGAGCAACATCCCCAAGCGGCTGATCCCGGCGACCATTGCCCTGGGCGCCTTCTCGTTCACCATGGACGCCCTGCCCGGCACGCCGCAGATCCAGAACATCATCCCCAGCACCTTCTTCAACACCACTGCCTGGGCAGCGCCGTGGCTGGGCGTGATCGGCACGATCTTCGTGTTCTGCGCCGGCATGCTGTTTCTCCAGCGCCAACGCAACAAGGCCCAGCGTACCGGCGAGGGCTATGGGTCGGACCTGCGCAACGAGCCGGAAACCGCCGCCGACATCAAACTGCCCAATCCCTGGGTCGCCCTGTCTCCGCTGCTGGCAGTGGGCATCATGAACCTGCTGTTCACCCAGTGGATTCCCCAGTGGTACGGCAAGACCCACAGCCTCGCGCTGCCGGGCATGGCCGCGCCGGTCACCACTGAAATCGCCAAGCTCACGGCGATCTGGGCGGTCCAGGCCGCGCTGTTGGTGGGCATCCTCATGGTGCTGGCGTTCGGCTACAAGGCGATCAGCCGCAAGCTGGCCGAAGGCAGTAAAAGCGCAGTCAGTGGTGCGCTGCTGGCGGCCATGAACACCGCCTCGGAATATGGTTTCGGTGCCGTGATCGCGTCCCTGCCCGGATTTCTGGTGTTGGCCGACTGGCTCAAGAGCATTCCCAACCCACTGGTCAACGAAGCGATTACCGTGACCCTGCTGGCCGGCATCACCGGTTCCGCCTCGGGTGGCATGAGCATCGCGCTGGCGGCGATGTCCGAGCAGTTCATCAGCGCCGCCCATGCCGCGAACATTCCGCTGGAAGTGCTGCACCGGGTCGCAGCGATGGCCAGCGGCGGCATGGACACCCTGCCGCACAACGGCGCGGTGATTACCCTGTTGGCCGTGACCGGGCTGACCCACCGCGAGGCTTATAAAGACATTTTCTGTATTACGCTGATCAAGACCCTGGCGGTTTTCGTGGTGATCGGCACCTTCTACGCCACTGGCATTGTGTGAGGTATTCATGACGACTCTTTCGGGCAAGACCGCACTGGTCACCGGTTCCACCAGCGGCATCGGCCTGGGGATCGCCCTCAGCCTGGCCAAGGCCGGGGCCAACCTGATCCTCAACGGCTTCGGAGATGCCTCCAATGTGATCGCCGAGGTGCAACGGTTCGGCGGCAAGGTCGGCCATCACCCGGCCGATGTCAGCGATCCGGCGCAAATTGCCGACATGATCGCCTACGCCGAGCGCGAGTTCGGCGGCGTCGACATTCTGGTCAATAATGCAGGTATTCAACACGTCGCAGTGGTGGATGAGTTTCCGGTGGAGCGCTGGGATTCGATCATCGCCATCAACCTGTCGTCGGTGTTCCACAGCACCCGTTTAAGTCTGCCGGGCATGCGCGCCAAGGGTTGGGGCCGGGTGATCAACATTGCCTCGGTGCATGGCCTGGTCGGCTCGGTGGGCAAGTCAGCCTATGTCGCCGCCAAGCATGGGGTAATCGGCCTGACCAAAGTGGTCGCGTTGGAAACCGCGACCACCCAGATCACCTGCAACGCGATCTGCCCAGGCTGGGTACTGACGCCGCTGGTGCAGAAACAGATCGATGATCGTGCCGCCAGTGGGGTTGATCCGCAGCAGGCGCAGCATGATTTGCTCGCCGAGAAGCAGCCATCGCTGGAGTTCGTGACGCCGCTGCAACTGGGTGAACTGGTGCTATTCCTGTGCAGCGATGCCGGCAGCCAAGTGCGTGGCGCGGCGTGGAATGTGGATGGTGGGTGGTTGGCGCAGTGACTGGCCGATAGACCGCGTTATCGTTCTTCGCGGGCAAGCCCGCTCCCACAGTTTCTGTGGCGCCTGCTTGCGAATGGGTTTGAAAATAGAAGAAGAGGCAAACCATGTCCGACATCCTCTGGCAACCCGACGCCAAACGCATTGGCAAGACCCGCATGGAGGCCTTCCGGCGCTTCGTCAATCAACGGTATCACCTCAAGATTGACGACTACCCTGCCCTGCACCAATGGTCCATCGAGCAACGTCCCGACTTCTGGCAGGCGATCGTCGATTTCTTCGACATTCGCTTCCATGAACAACCCGACGCCGTACTGCTCGAAGGCCCGCAGATGCCCAGCGCCCAGTGGTTCCCCGGCGCTACCCTGAACTTCGCCGAACACTTGCTGCTTCGCCGCGACGACGCTGTGGCGGTGGTCGCCATCGGCGAAAACGGTCAACGCGAACACCTGACCTGGGCCGAACTGGCAGAACAGGTCGCCGGTTTTCAGAACGGCTTGATAGCCGCTGGCATCAATGTGGGTGACCGGGTCGCCGCGTGCATGCCCAACACCTGGCAAACCCTGGTGGCCATGCTCGCCACTACCAGCCTTGGCGCTGTGTGGTCCTGTTCTTCGCCGGACTTCGGCACTCACGGGGTGGTTGACCGTTTCGGCCAGATCGAACCGAAAGTGCTGGTGACCTGCGCCGGTTATCGCTATGCCGGCAAGGAGATCGACCAGACCGCCAAGGTCAACGAAATCCTCGAACGCCTGCCGTCGTTGCAGCAGTTGATCATTCTGCCGTATGGGCGGCCGCATACGCGGATCGAGCATTTCCGCACCCCGGCCAACGTGACGCTGTGGGACGATTTCTACGAGCCCGGCGGCGAACCGGATTTCGTCCCGGTGCCCTTCGCCCATCCGCTGTACATCCTCTACTCCAGCGGCACCACCGGCGTGCCCAAATGCATCATCCACAGCACCGGTGGCGTGCTCCTGCAACACGTCAAGGAACACGGTTTGCATTGTGATCTCGGCCCCGGCGAACGCCTGTTCTACTACACCACCTGCGGCTGGATGATGTGGAACTGGCTGGTGTCGGCGTTGGCGACAGGCAGCTCTGTGGTGTTGTATGACGGCTCGCCGTTCCAGCCCGACCCGCAGCGCTTGATCGACCTGATCGACGACGAGTCCATCAGTGTCTTTGGCACCAGCCCGAAATTTCTCGCGACCCTGGAAAGCAGCGGCATCAAGCCGCGTGAAAGTCATGACCTGGGCAGCCTCAAGACCTTGCTTTGCACCGGCTCGGCGCTTTCACCGCAGAGTTATGACTTCGTCTATCGCGACTTCAAGGCTGACGTGTGCCTGGCCTCGATGTCCGGTGGTACTGACATCGTCTCGTGCTTCGTCAACGGCAACCCTGTGTCGCAGGTAAGGCGTGGCGAAATCATGGGCAAGAGCCTGGGCATGGCCGTCGAAGTGTGGAACGACGCCGGCCAGCCGGTGATCGGCGAAAAAGGCGAACTGGTCTGCACCCGCCACTTCCCGGCAATGCCCGTGGGCCTGTGGAACGATGCCGATGGCGAAAAGCTGCGCAAATCCTATTTCAGCCTGTTCCCCGGCGTCTGGGCCCAGGGTGACTATGCCGAACAGTTGCCCCATGGCGGGATGATGATCCACGGTCGCTCGGATGCCGTGCTCAACCCCGGCGGCGTGCGCATCGGCACGGCGGAAATCTATCGCCAGGTGGAAAAAATCCCGCAGGTGCTCGACAGCGTCGCCATCGGTCAGCAATGGCAGGATGACGTGCGGGTGGTGCTGTTCGTACAGCTGCGCGAAGGGCTGGAACTGGACGAGGCGTTGCAACAGCAGATCCGCCAGACGATTCGCGCCAACACCACGCCGCGTCATGTGCCGGCGAAAATTATCGAGGTCACCGACATTCCCCGGACCATCAGCGGCAAGGTCGTTGAGCTGGCGGTGCGCAATGTGGTGCATGGGCAGAAGGTGAAAAACACCGATGCGCTGGCCAATCCCGAAGCGCTGGAACAATACCGGAACAGGCCCGAACTCATGCATTGAAACATGGTTACCTGTAGGAGCGAGCTTGCTCGCGATAAACCCGAGAGCGCCGCGGGGCACCTGCCAACCAGCATTATCGTTGGCGTCCATCGCGAGCGAGCTCGCTCCTACAGTCAACCCGGGCCTGTCACCTGTGCAAGAATAGATGCCAGTTAAAGCGACTCAGGCGCAGGACTCCTTGATGAACGCAATACCCACCGGCAGTGATGCCCAGGCCCTGATAGCCCGGCTCGACTGGGCAAACAGTCCGCTGGGCGCTGCCAGCACCTGGCCACAAAGCCTGCGAACCGCCGTGGACATCGTCATACACTCACCGATGCCGATGTTACTGCTATGGGGCCCGCAGCTGACGCAGATCTACAACGACGGCTTCGCCCTGCTCGCCGGAAGCAAACATCCACATGCGTTCGGACAACCGGCACACCTGATCTGGCCCGAGTTGAAAGACTTTACCGACCCGATATACTGCGCCGTCCTGCAAGGTCAGGTGCGAACCTACAGCGAGCAGCGCTTTACCCTGCAGCGTGACGGTCGGGAGTCCGACTTCTGGCTCGACCTGACCTACAGCCCGATCCGCGACGAAAGTGCCGAGGTGGCCGGAATTCTGGTCACCGCCATCGAAACCAACGAACGCCGGCGCATCGCCCTCGAACTCGAACAGCGCTCGGCGGCCAGTCTCAAGGCCCAGCGTGAAACCGAGGAGCGCTTGCAACTGGCCCTTGCCGCCACCGATGCGGTCGGTACCTGGGACTGGGACATCAGCGAGGACCGTTTCATCGCCGATGCGCATTTCGCCCAGTTGCACGGCATCGACCCGGCCATGGCCAACCAGTTGCCGATCAGTGAGTACCTCCACGGCGTACACCCGCAAGACCGTGCCCTGATCGCCCGCAGCATCAAGCATTGCATTACCCACGGCACTGAATACGCCGAGGAATATCGCCTGCTGCAAACCGACGGCGAGATACGCTGGGTGTTTGCCCGCGGTCGCTGTTACAAGGACCACCATGGCCGGCCGACCCGTTTCCTCGGCGCCGCCCTGGACCTGACCGAACGCAAACACACCGAACAGGCTCTACGCCAAAGCCAGACCGAGCTGCAACTGATCATCAACGCCATGCCGATCCTGATCAGCTACGTCGACCGCGAAGAACGCTTTCGCCTGAACAATGCGGCGTACCTCGACTGGTACGGGCTGACGCCGCAAGAGCTGTACGGGCGGACCATTCTTGAAGTGCTCGGCGAAGAAGCCTATGCGCTGCGCGCGCCGTACATCACCGAGGCGCTGTCCGGCCGGCCCTGCTGTTTCAGCATCAGCACGCCACACCGCGACGGCAGCATCCGCCAGGCCTTGATGAATTACCTGCCACGCCACGGTGCGGACGGCGCGGTGAACGGCTTCTACATCTTCGTGATCGACGAAACCGAACGCAAAAAGACCGAAGAAGCCCTGCGCATCCTGAACGAAACCCTTGAGGAGCGGGTTGCCGCCCGCACCCGGCAACTGGCCGAGGCCAACGAGCGTTTGCAAAACGAGATGTTCGAGCGTGAGCGTGCCGAAGACGCCTTGCGCCATGCCCAGAAAATGGAAGCGGTCGGCCAGCTTACCGGCGGCATCGCCCATGACTTCAACAACATGCTCACCGGCATCATCGGCAGCCTCGACCTGATGCAACGCTACATCGCCGACGGACGCGTCAGCGAGATCAGCCGATTCACTGAGGCAGCAGTGTCTTCGGCCAACCGTGCCGCCGCCCTCACCCATCGCTTGCTGGCGTTCTCCCGGCGTCAGTCGCTCAACCGCAAGCCGCTGGCCCCCAACGAGTTGATTCATTCGCTCGCAGACCTGCTCAGTCGCACCACGGGCGACCACATCGAACTCAAACTGCAACTGGCCGAGAACATCTGGCGGGTCAACACCGATGTCAGCCAGCTGGAAAATGCCTTGCTCAACCTGGTGATCAACGCCCGGGACGCCATGCCCGAGGGTGGCGAACTGCAGATCGAAACAGCCAACGTGTACCTCGACGGCAGTGACCTCACGACCCTGGAACCGGTCAAGGCCGGCGACTACGTGATGATTGCCGTCAGCGACAACGGCACCGGCATGACGCCCACGGTGCTGGCCAAGGCATTCGACCCGTTCTTCACCACCAAACCCATCGGCCAGGGCACTGGTTTGGGTTTGTCGATGATTTACGGCTTCGCCCAGCAATCGGGGGGCCACGTCAGTCTGTTCAGCCTGCCCGGCCGGGGCACCAGCGTACGCTTGTACCTGCCGCGACTGCACTCGACCGAGCCGGAAAAGGTCCTGTCACCCGTCGTCGGCGAAGCACCGGCGGCGATTGCCGGCGAAACCGTGATGCTGGTCGAGGACGATGCGGCGGTGCGCATGCTGGTACTGGACCTGCTCAATGAGCTCGGTTATCGCGCCCATGAAGCCGAAGATGCCAGGGGCGCCCTGCCGGTGCTGGAGTCGGACCTGCGGGTGGACCTGCTGGTGACCGACGTGGGGCTGCCGGGCATGAACGGCCGACAATTGGCAGAAATCGCCCGCCAGCATCGTCCCGGACTGAAAGTGCTGTTCATGACCGGTTACGCGGAGATCGCCGCCGAGCGCCAGGGTTTCCTCGAAGAAGGCATGGACATGGTGAGCAAACCCTTTTCCATCGACCTGCTGGCCAACAAGATTCGCACGATGATCGGTCAACCGGACTGAGTTGAGGCATAATCGCGCGCCCCCCACTGCCACCCACATAGCCACCACCGTTGCAAGGTACCGCCCATGAAAGCTCAAGCCCGCCATATTCTGGTGAAAACCTCGGAAGAAGCCGAGCAGCTCAAACAACGCATCGCCAAGGGTGAAGCGTTTGATGTGCTGGCCAAGAAGTATTCGACCTGCCCATCGGGCAAGCGCGGCGGTGACCTCGGCGAAGTACGGCCGGGGCAGATGGTCGGCGCGATCGACGCGGTGATCTTCAAGAAACCGCTGCGGGTGGTGCATGGGCCGATCAAGAGCAAGTTCGGGTATCACCTGGTGCAGGTGTTTTACCGGGATTGATGCAGTTGGCTTGAGGGCCCTATCGCTGGCAAGCCAGCTCCCACAGGACCGGTGCCATGGCCGCAATCTATGGCAACTTGCAATCCCTGTGGGAGCTGGCTTGCCAGCGATCCGATGGCTCAGCCAGCGGCCCTTCAACGCTTACTTGGGAATCAACGCCCCCGGCACCTGAATCACCCGGCTCGCCAACCGATGCCCGGCCTCGGCGGCTTCCCCGGGGCTACCGCCCTTGAGCCGCGACGCCAGATACGCCGCACTGAACGAATCCCCCGCCGCCGTGGTGTCCACCACCCGCTCGACCTTCTGCGCCGGCACTTCGAACGACTCGCCCGTACAACGAATCAGGCAGGCTTGAGCGCCGCGCTTGAGCACCACCTCCGGCGTCCCGATCTGCTCATACGCGGCAAACACCGCGTCACAATCGGCATAACCGAACAGCGCCTGCTCGTCATCCACTGTCAACAACGCCAGGTCGACATACGGCAGCACACGGCGATACGCCGCCCGGGCGTCCTCGAGCGAGACCCACAGCCGTGGCCGGTAGTTGTTGTCGAACACGATTCGCGCATCACGCTGGCGGGCTTCGATCAGTGTTTCCAGCAGTTTTTCCCGGCCTTGCTCGCCGAGTACCGCCAGGGTGATGCCGCTGAAGTACAGCACGTCGTAATCCGGCAGCGCCGCCAGGATCGGCTCGGCGGCCGGCGTCGTGAAGCAATCGCGAACCGCTGCTTCATTGCGCCAGTACAGAAAGCGCCGCTCGCCCGCCGCGTCAGTCTGGATGCAATACAAACCCGGCAGACGTCCGGGCAGGCGCTGAACCATGCCGAGCCCGATGTTTTCCGCAGCCCAACTCTGGCACATCGCATCGCTGAAACTGTCATCGCCCAGGGCGGTGACGTAGTCCACGGTGCCGCTCGCCCCCAGTTCCCGGGACAGATACACCGCCGTGTTCAAGGTGTCGCCACCGAAGCTCTGTTGCAGGCTGCCGTCGGCGCGATGCTGCAACTCGATCATGCACTCGCCGATCAGGGCGATGCGTGGGGTGTCGGGGCCGAGGGTGTTGATGGTGTTCATTGTTGTGGAGTCTCTGGTATTGCGATGTTGTCTGGATGGCCTGCTCGCGAAGGCCACGCCCCGGTCCTGAACCTTAGAAACAGGTTTCCATGGTCTCGATGACATTCAGTTGCTCGTCCACCAGACAGCCGATGCGCCACTTGTCGAACGTCAGGCACGGGTGCGATGTGCCGAACGAAATGATGTCGCCCACCCGCAGCTCAACCCCTGGCGCCACGGTCATGAACGCATGCTGGTCCATCACCGCAGTGACTTTGCAGGCACTCACATCATCGCCGCTGGCCGGCACCACGCCAGCCTTGTAACGCAGCAACGGCACCGGCAAACCGGCGTCGTAGGCCACGTCGCGTTTGCCCAGGGCAATCACCGCAAACCCTGGCTCCGGCAACGACTGCACATGCGCCCACACCTCCAGCGCCGGACGCAGGCCTTCGTGCAGGTCGCTGCGCCGGTCGAGCACGCAGCACTGCGCTTCCTTGTAGATGCCATGGTCGTGAGCCACATAGCTGCCGGGACGCAACACGCTGAGGAAACGTCCAGCGGCGTTCTGCGCTTCGAAGGACTCGGCAATCAGGTCATACCAGGCCGAACCCGATGCGGTGATGATCGGCTTGGCAATGGCAAACGCGCCGCTGTCCTGCAACTGCACCGCCAGACGCACCAGTGACGCAGCGAAATCGCGAATGCCGGTTACGGCGTGATCGCCATGGATCACCCCTTCATAACCTTCGATCCCGGTCAGGGCCAGAGCCGGTTGCGCGGCAATGGCCTTGGCAAGATCAAGCACCTCCTGCTCACTGCGGCAACCGCATCGACCACCCACCACGCCGTATTCGATCATGACGTTCAGGCGCACGCCGCGGGAGGCGAAATAGGCGCCGAGGTCGGCGACGTTGTCCGGGTGATCGACCATGCAATAGAAATCGAACGCCGGATCAGCCAACAGGTCGGCGATCAGCGCCATGTTCGGCGTGCCGACCAACTGGTTGGCCATCAGCACACGGCGCACGCCATGGGCGTAGGCCGCACGGGTTTGTGTGGCACTGGCCAGGGTGATGCCCCAGGCACCGGCGGCCAGTTGGCGACGGAACAACGCCGGGGTCATGCTGGTCTTGCCATGGGGCGCCAGCTCTGCACCGCTGTGACTGACGAACGCCTGCATCCAGCGGATGTTGTGCTCCAGCGCCTCGCGGTGCAGGACCAGCGCAGGCAGGCTGACGTCGCGCACCAGGCTGGCACCGATCGGGGCTGCGCCTTTATCCACGTTGGCAGTATTAGGGGCAGTAGGCATGGTCGAACTCCTCGTTCACGCGGCCGCAGGCAGCCGCTGTTATTCGTTGATGCGACGGGCCAGGCTGTTGGCGCTTTCGATCAGCACCCGGCGGTAGTCGTTGTAGTTGTTCTTGGCATCGGCCCGTGGGGCGACGATGCACAGCGTCGCGATGGCCACGCCGCCAGGGTCTTTGACCGGCGCGGCGAAGCAATGGGTAAAGGTGTCGGCGACGCTATCGAAAGAAAAGAAACCATCGATACCGGCCTGACGAATTTCCTTGAGGAACTGCTCCAGAGGCAAGCGTTCGCCATCGGGCAGGATGAAGTCGTCGTGATCGATCAAGTCGACGATTTCCTGGTCGCTCAAGTGCGCCAGCAACAGGCGCCCGGATGCGGTCCAGGGGATGGGCGCGTTTTCGCCGATGTCCGAGGAAATGCGGAAATGCCGTTCCCCCTCCTTCATCAGCGCAACGGTGTATTTGCGCCCGTTGAGCAGGCACATCTGCGCCGTTTCACGGGTCTGGCTGACGATTTCCTGCAAGGCGTGATCGGCCTCGCGGGTGAGATCGAAATGGCGCAAATGCGCCTGCCCGAGAAAGTACAACTGACGACCGAGGTAGACATGACCGTCCTTGCCCACCGGCTCCAGGATCCGCCGTTCCAGCAGCGAGGCCACCAGTTCGTAGACCGTGGATTTGGGGCTGCCGATGCCGTTGGCGATGTCGTTCGGGCGCAGGGGCTGGCCGATCTCCTTGAGGAAATCGAGGATATCGAACGCCCGGTCCAGACCGCGTGCCCGGCGCTTGATGGTGTCTTCGGTCATTTCAGTGGTTCCCATTCAAAGTGCCGGGAGTTTACCGAGTGTGCGGTGGTGACTGTTAGGCCGCCTTCGCTGGCAAGCCAGCTCCTACATGGGAACGCGGTCACCTGTAGGAGCCGGCTTGCTGGCGATGCAATCACCGCGGCCTCAGGCCTTGTTCTTGTACGCAATGCAGTCGATCTCGACCTTGCAGTCGACCATCATATTCGCCTGAACACAGGCCCGCGCCGGTGCATGTTCAGGTTTGAAGTACTCGGAAAACACCTTGTTGAAACTCGTGAAATCCCGCGGATCCTCCAGCCACACCCCGGCACGCACCACATCTTCCAGGCTAAAACCCGCCTCTTCGAGAATCGCGATCAGGTTCTTCATGGTCTGGTGGGTCTGTTCGACGATGCCGCCAGTAATGATCTCGCCATCCACCGCAGGCACCTGCCCGGAAACGTGCAGCCAGCCATCGGCTTCAACGGCGCGGGCGAAAGGGCGAGGCGCACCGCCAGCGGCGGTGCTGCCGGTGCCGTAACGAGTAATGCTCATGGGTGTTTCTCCTGGTTGAAAATTGAGTGTTTAAAACCGCGTGCTTTTGAGAAATTCAGCGAGACGCGGCGACTGCGGGCGCTCGAACAGTTCCTTGGGTGGTCCCTGCTCTTCGATGCGACCCTGATTCATGAAAACGATCTTGTCCGAGACCTCGAAAGCGAAACGCATTTCGTGGGTCACCAGCAGCATGGTCATGCCGTCTTCGGCCAGGCCCTTGATCACGCTGAGCACTTCGCCCACCAGTTCCGGGTCCAGCGCCGAAGTGACTTCGTCGAACAGCATCAGGCTCGGGTTCATCGCAATCGCCCGGGCTATCGCCACGCGCTGCTGCTGACCGCCAGACAACTGACCGGGAAAGTGATCGCGCCGTTCCAGCAGGCCGACACGCTCCAGCCATTTCTCGGCCAGGGCCACGGCTTCGTCCTTGTGCAGTTTCTTGACCTTGAGCAGGCCCAGGGTGACGTTCTGCAATGCCGTCAGGTGCGGAAACAGGTTGAACTGCTGGAACGCCATGCCGGTCATGGCGCGATGACGGGCAATGACTTTTTCCGGGTGGCGAATGCGTTTGCCGTTGACCTCGTCATAGCCGATGGATTCGCCGTCAAGCAGGATCTGCCCGCCCTGGAATTCTTCAAGCATGTTCACGCAGCGCAGCAGCGTGGTCTTGCCCGAGCCACTGGAGCCGATCAGCGTCACCACGTTGCCGCGCTGCAGGGTCAGGTCGACGCCCTTGAGCACTTCGAGGTGGTCGTAACGCTTGTGCAGGCCGCGAATGTCCAGCAGCGGTTGGCCGTTTTGTGCATTGGATTGAGTCTGAGTCATGGCAAAGCCACCCGCTTTTCAATGTGCCGGCCGAGTAACTCGATGCCGTAGTTGATGACGAAGAACAGGAAACCGGCGAACAGGTAAAACTCCAGGGTCATGAAGGTCCGGGCAATGATCTGCTGGGTACTGAGCAGCAATTCCGCCACACCGATCACCGACAACAGGGTCGAGGCCTTGACGATCTCGGTAGACGAGTTGACCCAGGTCGGCAGGATCTGCCGCAACGCCTGGGGCAACAGCACGTACCCGAGGGCCTGGTAGAACGTCAGGCCGATGGCCTTGCTCGCTTCCATTTGCCCGCGCGGCAAGGCCTGCAACGCACCGCGCACGATCTCGGCGACGTGGGAGCCGCAGAACAGCGTCAAACCCAGCGCACCGGCCTGGAACGCACCGATCTGCCAGCCCAGTGCCGGCGCCATGTAGAAGCACGCCAACACCAGCACGAACACTGGCGTGCCGCGAATCACATCGACATAAAAACGAAACGGCGCGCGCATCCAGAACTTGCCGTAGGTCAGTACCAGACCGGCGACGACGCCAACCAGCGTGCCGAGCAAAATCGCCAGCACCGATACCTGGACACTGGTCAAGAAACCTTGCCACAGCACTTCGCGCGCCACCCACAACTCATGCAACCAACTGGGGGATTCGTACATGGGGCCTCCTATCGGCGAATCGCCAGACGCTGCTCGAGGTAACGCAGCATCATGGCAATGAGGTAACAGGCCGCCACATAGAGCGCCGTGGTCACCAGCCAGGTTTCAATCACCCGGTAGCTCTCGACATTGATCTTGCGCGCGTAATAAGTCAGCTCCGGTACGGCAATCGCCGCCGCCAGCGAGGTGTCCTTGAACAGCGAGATGAAGTTGTTCGACAAGGCCGGCAGCACATTGCGCAGCATCACCGGCACGGTGACGTAGGCCTTGACCTGCCACTCGCCCAGGCCAATGGCCAGGCCGGCTTCACGCTGCCCCTTGGGAATGCTCAGCAGGCCGCCGCGGAACACCTCGGTCAGGTAGGCCCCGGCATACAGCGACAGGGTGATGATGAACGAAGGGATCTTGTCCAGACGAATGCCCAGGCTCGGCAACGCAAAGTAGATCAACAGAATCAACACCAGGATCGGCGTGTTACGGATCACCGTGACATACACCGACGCCAGCACCCGCAATGCGCGATGCTTCGACAGCAAGGCAAACGCCATCATCAGGCCGATCACGCAGCCGATGGCGATCGACACCAGCGCCAGCTCCAGGCCCAGGCCGAGCCCCGCCAGCAGTGTGTCGAAATCGCGCCAGACGGCGGCAAAGTTCAACTGATAGTTCATGGTCGGCAGTACCTTGAACGGGGCGATTCATAACCGCCCCGCTCTCACGGGATCATTGAAATTCGACGGGAAAACCAATTTTTGGCGACGGCAGATCGACACCGAACCACTGCTTGAACGAAGCCGCGTAAGTCGGGAACTCAACGCCGGTCATGGCCTCATGCAGGGTGGTGTTGACGAAATTCAGCCAGTCCTGATCGCCGCGCTTGACCGCACACGCATAGGTCTGCGGGCTCCAGGCGTAGACCGGGCTGCGATAACGGCCAGGGTTTTGCACCATCAGGTATTTCACCGAAGACTGGTCGGTGGCCGCCGCGTCGGCGCGGCCGGAGTTCACGGCCTGGTACATCAGGTCCACGCTGTCGTACTGATCGACCTTGGCCTTGGGCAGCGCCTGATGCACCAGTTCTTCGGCATAGACGTTTTGCAGCACCGCCACGGTCAGGCCATCGCCGGCGGCTTGCATGTCGTCGATTTCCTTGTACTTGCTGTTGGCCGGCAACAGCAGGCCAACGCCTTCGCGGTAGTACGGCAGGGTGAACGCCACTTGCTGGGCACGGCTGGCCGTCACAGTGATGAACTGGCAGCTCATGTCGACCTTGTCGGTCAGCAGGTTGGGGATACGCGCGTCGGACGACTGCACCACGAACTCGACTTTGCTCGGGTCGTTGAACAGCCCCTTGGCCACCATGCGCCCGATATCGATATCAAAGCCTTGCAACTTGCCATCCGCGCCCTGGAAGTGCCAAGGCGCATTGGTGCTGCCGGTGCCTACAATCAGTTTGCCGCGGGCCAGAACGCTGTCGAGCTTACTGTCCGCCGCCTGAGCCACGCCCATGGCAGCGGCGGATGCCGCGAAAAGAAAAACACACGCTTTGAACAACGAAGGTCGGCGATGCATGGCAAGCACTCCAGGGTGATGTTTATTCCGCTATACCGGAACATGGTATGTAACAACGGAATAGACAGCAGAAAGTGTGCCACAGGATGTGGAGGGAATGTCAGGGGGATTGAAATTTGTTTTGAATCAGAGGGATGCGTAAAAACAAAAAAAAAACGTTACCAAACCCACGAAACCCAGACCGCTACCGTTGGCTACAAAGGGCGGGTATCTGCTTCACAACCGGGCGTTTGGAGGGCCGGTACGCTGATGAGCAATCCGTTCTGACCTAGTGCTTGAATGACGCCATCACCCGTTCAGCATTTTCATCGCAGCTCATGCCTTCGGGCCGGGCCGGGCCTGGCATCGGCACCGCCCTGGCCGTGGAAGCGCAATTGGTCAAGCACTGGCGCGAAGGCCAGGACAGCCATCCGCAACTGCCGCCGATCCGCTGGAAGCACAACCCCCTGGCAGCACTGGCGAGCATGGCGGTGGTGAAATTCCAGCTGCATCGCTTGAGCCGTGGGCGCAAAACCTGACCTGAAGTCTCGGCGCTATGGGCGTTGATTCTCGACCAGCTGTACATTGGCAAGCGTACCCGGCAGTACCGGCAGGCGATGGGCACTCGTGGCAACCTCCTGTAGGAGCCGGCTTGCCGGCGAAGGCGTTTTCAATGTTGACGCATGGCTCAAGACCGCTTTCGCTGGCAAGCCAGCTCCTACAGGGATCTTCTGTGCAAACTCAGCCCGGAAGCAGCTCGTCGATATGCCGATATTCCGCCTGCAACTGCGCAGCCAACACCCTGCTGCGCCCAAGCCGGATCGGCCCGCGCTCGATGTCGATCAATAACCCCGAACACTCCAGCGCCGGCAGCAGCGGCCAGTCCTTCAGCCGGCCATCGGTCACCAACAACAACCGCTGCTGCTCTGCCGGAAAGCGCTTTTGCCGTGCGGCAAGCCATCGCCCCGCTTCGCTCAATGCCGCCAGCAACGGCGTGCCGCCGCCCGCACCAAGGCCATCGAGCCACTGACGCAGCCCTGTGGAAGCCTTCAATCCCTGCACCTGCCACTTGGGTGCAGAACCGCTGGCCGTGAGCAGGGCCAGGCGTGCACGCTGGCGATAGGCATCGTCGAACAACTGCGCCAGCAAGCCCTTGGCATCGCTCAATGCCTGATGACGGCGGGTCGATGCAGAGGCATCAACGATCACCAGCCACAGTTCATGGGGCGAGCGAGTACGCAGGTGAAACAACAGATCGTCGCGCTGGCGCGGCCGGCCATTGAGCAATGTGCCGGGCCAGTTGACTGAGCCACTGCGGGTTGCGTGGCGCTTGCCCAGTTTGCCGTGGTCCAGCCGTCCGGCTCGGGGTCTGGCATTCGCCCCCGCGTCAGAGCGAGGGCGAATGCCTATGGCTTTTTTGGCCAGCTCGGCACTTCACGACGTGCGCCGACCGGCAGCACCTGGGCGGGCATGTCGCCCCATTGGCCCTGGCCTTCGCTCGGGTTGGAATGTTGGGTGGATGGCTGCTGCGGTGCCTGGGAAGGTTGCGATGCAGGTGGCGAATGTAAGCGACGACGATGGCGCAAGGCGAACTCGGCGACTGCGTCGATATCTTCCTCGGCGATGGCGTTTGCCCCGCGCCAGGCGGCGTGAGCCCGTGCGGCCCGCAGCCAGACCAGATCGGCGCGCAAGCCATCGACACCGGCGGCAAAGCAGCGTTCGGTGATGCATGCCAGTGCCTGGTCGTCGAGGGGAATGCTTGCCAGTGCATTACGTGCGTTCTGACAACGTTCGCGCAGAGACGCCTGCGCCGATTCCCATTCGGCGCAGAAACGTTGCGGATCGCTGTCGAAATCCAGTCGCCGACGGATGATCTGCCCGCGCTCGGCCGGCGCCGTGTTACCACTGAGGGCGACGTTCAGGCCGAAGCGGTCGAGCAATTGCGGGCGCAGTTCACCCTCTTCCGGGTTCATGGTGCCAATCAGCACAAACTTCGCCGAGTGCCGATGGGAAATGCCGTCACGCTCGACCAGGTTGGTGCCGCTGGCAGCCACATCGAGCAGCAGATCTACCAGGTGATCAGGCAACAGATTGACCTCGTCGACGTAGAGCACGCCGCCGTCAGCCCTGGCCAGTACGCCGGGAGAAAACTGCGCGCGACCTTCGCCCAGCGCCACGTCGAGATCGAGGGTGCCGACCAGGCGCTCCTCGGTGGCACCCAATGGCAATGTGACGAACTGACCACTGGCCAGCAGGTCCGCCAGACCGCGGGCCAGTGTCGACTTGGCCATGCCCCGCGGGCCTTCGATCAGTACCCCGCCGATTTTCGGGTCGATGGCAGTCAGGTACAGGGCCAGCTTCAAATCGTCGGCGCCGACCACGGCGCAGAGCGGGAAATGCGGGGTGTCGGTCATTGTTGAATCTCGGTCATGGTCGGTGATCTCACAGGCGCCCCAATCCCTGTGGGAGCGCGCTTGCCCGCGAAAGCGGTGTTCCAGCCAATAAAGCTGCATCGAATGTGCTGGCCTCTTCGCGGGCAAGCCCGCTCCTACAGGAATTGCGGTGATTAGCCGTCTTCTTCTATATCCAGCAACAAATTCTCCAGGGCCTCGCGGTACTCGCCCGGGTCCTTCCACATCCCGCGTTGTTGAGCCTCGAGCATGCGTTCAGTCATGTCGCGCAAGGCATGGGGATTGTGTTCGCGAACAAAATCCCGGGTGTCCGGGTCGAGCAAATAGGCATCGGCCAACAACGCGTACTGGTAGTCATCGATCAACTGCGTGGTGGCATCGAAGGCGAACAGGTTGTCGACTGTCGCGGCCATTTCGAACGCACCTTTGTAGCCGTGACGTTTAACGCCTTCGAGCCATTTCGGATTGGCGGCCCGGGAGCGGATCACCCGGTTCAGCTCTTCCTTCAGGGTGCGAATCTTCGGCAGGTCCGGCTGACTGTGATCGCCATGATAACTGGCCGCCGCCTCGCCTTTCAGGCTTTCCACCGCCGCGAGCATGCCACCCTGGAACTGGTAGTAATCGTTGGAGTCGAGCAGGTCGTGCTCGCGGTTATCCTGGTTTTGCAGCACCGCCTGTACCTGGCGCAAACGCTGGGTGAACTGTTCACGAGCGGCGGTGCCCTCGTCAGCCCCCCCGTAAGCGTAGCCACCCCAGTTGAGGTAAACCTCGGCCAGGTCTTCGCGGGTCTGCCACAGCCGACCGTCGATGGCGCCCTGCACGCCTGCGCCGTAGGCACCGGGCTTGGCCCCGAAAATCCGCCAGCCGGCCTGACGTCGCGCAGCGTCTTCATCGAGCCCTGTCTGCAACAAGGCTGCACGCTCGGCGCGCACCTTGGCCGCCAACGGGTTGAGGTCGTCCGGCTCATCCAGGTCGGCGACCGCTTGCACCGCCGCGTCGAACAAACGAATCAGATTGGCGAAGGCATCACGGAAGAAACCGGACACACGCAAGGTCACGTCCACCCGCGGACGGTCAAGCAAACTCAGGGGCAGAATCTCGAAATCATCGACCCGCTGACTGCCGGTCGCCCAGACCGGACGCACCCCCATCAACGCCATCGCCTGGGCGATGTCATCGCCGCCGGTGCGCATGGTCGCGGTGCCCCATACCGACAGGCCGAGCTGGCGCAAATGATCGCCGTGGTCTTGCAGGTGCCGTTCGAGAATCAGGTTGGCCGACTGGAAACCGATGCGCCACGCCGTGGTGGTCGGCAGGTTGCGCACGTCCACCGAGTAAAAGTTGCGCCCGGTGGGCAGCACGTCCAGACGACCGCGACTCGGCGCACCGCTTGGGCCAGCCGGAACGAAACGCCCGCTCAGGGCATCGAGCAAACCGCGCATTTCCGCCGGGCCGCAGGCGTCCAGCCTTGGCGCGACCACTTCGCGCAGGCTGTCGAGGATGGCTTGCACCTCAGACCAACCTGCCCCCTGTAGGAGCGAGCTTGCTCGCGATGGTGTGTCAGCCACATTGGTGTCGACTGACACTCCATCGCGAGCAAGCTCGCTCCTACAAGGGCTATTCAACACGTCCGAAATCAACTGCGCGGCAAACAGTTCCAGACGTTCGCGGGTATCCCCCGCCGTGCGCCAAGTCTCGTCGCTGACAAACAAAAGTGATTCGGGACGCGGCCCGCTCCAAGGCTCGGCCAATGCACAATCGAGCGGATCGAACACCAGCTCGAAAGCCTTGGACAACGCCCGCAGCAGACTCGACTGCGCACCACGGCCATCGCCCCTTGGAATGCGCAACAGCGCCAGCAAGGTGTCGATACGCAAACGGCCGGTGGGCGATTCGCCGAACACATGCAGGCCGTCGCGGATCTGCGACTCTTTCAAATCGCACAGGTAAGTGTCGAGGCGCGGCAACCAGATCGCTGCGTCGGCATCGCTGTCGAGTTGCTCGTCCAGTTGCAGTTCACGGTCGATGTGCGTGTCGCGCACCAGTTGCAGGATGTCGCGCTGCAACTCTCGGGCGCGGCGTGGATCGAGCATCTGCGCTTCGTAATATTCGTCCGCCAGCAGTTCGAGGTTGCGCAACGGGCCGTAGGTTTCGGCGCGGGTCAGCGGTGGCATCAAGTGATCGATGATCACGGCCTGAGTGCGACGTTTGGCCTGGGCGCCCTCACCCGGGTCGTTGACGATGAACGGATAGATGTTCGGCAGCGGCCCGAGCAGCGCATCCGGCCAGCAGTTTTCCGAGAGCCCGACGCCTTTGCCCGGCAGCCATTCGAGGTTGCCGTGTTTGCCGACGTGGATCACACCGTGGGCGCCATAGGTGTTGCGCAGCCAGAAGTAGAACGCCAGATAGCCGTGGGGCGGTACCAGGTCCGGGTCGTGGTACACCGCGCTCGGATCGACCTGATAACCCCGGGCCGGTTGAATGCCGACGAAGGTCAGGCCGAAACGCAGGCCGGCGATCATCATTCGCCCGCCACGGAACATCGGATCGTTTTCGGGCGAGCCCCAACGTTCTCGTACCGCCGCGCGGTTGGCTTCGGGCAGTGCGTTGAACATCGTCAGGTAGTCGTCCATGGCCAGGCTTTGTTGGCATGGACGCTGATCGATCGTGTCGAGATCGTTGCTGACCCCGCCCAGCAACTGCTGGATCAGGGTGGTGCCGCTGTCCGGCAGCTCAGCCGGCAACGGATAACCTTCGCCATGCAGTGCCCGCAGGATATTCAGCGCAGCGGCCGGGGTGTCGAGGCCAACGCCATTACCGATGCGACCGTCGCGGGTCGGGTAATTGGCGAGAATCAGGGCAATGCGCTTCTGGGCGTTTGGCACCCGCGCCAGATCGACCCAGCGCCGCGCCAGTTCGGCGACGAAATCCATGCGCTCCGGTTGCGGGCGGTAGCAGACCACGTCGGACTGACTGCGCTCGCTACGCCAGGCCAGGTCCTTGAAGCTGATGGGCCGGCTGATGATCCGCCCGTCCAGTTCCGGCAGTGCGATGTGCATCGCCAGATCGCGCGGGCCGAGGCCCTGTTCACTGGCACGCCAACCTGGTTCGTTGTCCTGGGCGCAAATCGCCTGGATCACCGGAATATTGCGGCGGAACGGCCGCAGGTGCGGTGCTTCCGGGCTGGACTGGGCAAAGCCGGTGGTGTTCAGAATCACCGAGACGCAGGCCTCGTCGAGCCAGTCCTCGACCACGCAAAGGCAGCCGGGTTCTTTCAAACTCGCCAGCGCAATCGGCAACGGATTCAATCCCGCTGCCTGCAAACGTTGGCAAAAAATATCAATGAAAGCGGTGTTCGCCGCCTGCAAATGCGAACGGTAAAACAGCACCGCTGCCACGGGTTGATCGGCGTGCCAGTCGGCCTGCCAGTCGCTCAGTGCGGCAGAATGTTTGTGCGGATGGTAAATCGCCGTGCGTGGCAGGGTTTGCGGTTCGCCCCAGGTGTAATCACGCGCCAGCCAGCGGTTGGCCAGGCAGCGGAAGAAATCCAGGGCGTTGCCCATGCCCCCCTGACGCAGGAACTGCCAGAGCCGGTCGCGATCCTCGGCGCCGACGGTGCTCAGGTCGCTGAGCTCCGGGTCCGGGCGATCATCGCCCGGTACCAGAATGACCTGCACGCCGCGCTGTGACAGCTCGACCAGACGCTCGATGCCGTAACGCCAATAGGCGATGCCGCCGTGCAGTGAAATCAGGATCACCTTGGCGTGATGCAGCACTTCGTCGACGTACAAATCGACCGAGGCATGGTTCTGCACCTGCATCGGGTTGGCCAGGCGCACGCTCGGGTAATCGTCAGGCAACTGCTGCGCCGCTTCGGCGAGCAGCGCCAGGCTGGAATCGCCGCTGCACAGGACCACCAGCTCGGCGGGGGTTTGTCCAAGGTCGGCGATGTTGTCATCCGACACGAAACCGCCGGGCTGGGTCCTGAGCAGGTGCATGGCTTACACGCTGAGCGCGGCGCGCAGTTGCGCTTCGAGCACGGCGGCGTCCAGCGCCTGGCCGATCAGCACCAGGCGGGTGTTGCGCGCTTCTTCTGCGCCCCACTGGCGGTCGAAGTGCTTGTCGAAACGCGTGCCCACGCCCTGGATCAGCAGGCGCATCGGTTTGTTCGGAACGGCGGCGAAACCTTTGACGCGCAGGATGCCGTGCTGGACCACCAGTTGGGTCAGCGCGTCCATCAGCAGGCTTTCGTCGGCTTGCGGCAGTTCGATGGAGATCGAGTCGAAGGCGTCGTGATCGTGGTCATCATGATCGTCGTCGCCATCGTGATGATGGTCGTGGTGGCTGTGGCGGCTGTCGATGTGTTCTTCGGAGCCGGCACCAAGGCCGATCAGCACGTCCAGCGGCAGGCGACCGCTGCTGGCTTCGACGATTTTCACCGCTGGCGGCAATTCTTCGGCGACTTCCAGGCGCACGCGGGCCAGGTCTGCCGGGGCGATCAGGTCGGTTTTGTTGAGGATCACCAGGTCGGCGCTGGCCAGTTGGTCAGCGAACAGTTCGTGCAGCGGCGATTCGTGGTCCAGGTTCGGGTCGAGTTTGCGCTGGGCGTCGACCTGGTCCGGGAACGCAGCGAAGGTGCCGGCGGCCACGGCCGGGCTGTCGACCACGGTGATCACCGCATCCACTGTGCAGGCGCTGCGGATTTCCGGCCACTGGAAGGCTTGCACCAGCGGCTTGGGCAGGGCCAGGCCGGAGGTTTCGATGAGGATGTGGTCGAGATCGCCGCGACGGGCCACCAGCTCGCGCATCACCGGGAAGAATTCTTCCTGGACGGTGCAGCACAGGCAGCCGTTGGCCAGCTCATAGACACGGCCGTTGGCTTCTTCTTCGGTGCAGCCGATCGAGCACTGCTTGAGGATTTCGCCATCAATGCCCAATTCACCGAATTCGTTGACGATCACCGCGATGCGGCGACCCTGGGCGTTGTCGAGCATGTGCCGCAGCAGCGTGGTTTTACCCGAGCCGAGAAAGCCGGTAACGATGGTGACGGGGAGTTTGGCCAGTGTTTTCATCGGATGCCCTATGGCTAAGGTGGCGGGCATACGGGACGACGACCGGCAACGCGCACGCGCATGCCTGAAGAGTTCGCCACCGGATCACCCCGCCCGGTTCAAAGTGAGAATCTGTGTCGAGGCAGGTCTCCTGGCTGACGGTGTGCCGGCCTTGAGCCTGGCATTCGCTGCGCCTTCCCGCCGGTCTCTTGGATTGAGTCGGCAGTGGCGTGGCAACGAACATCACCGTTCACAGTTGCGGGGGCAGCCGCGGCATCGACCGCGTTCCCTTCTTAGCTTCGACAAACGCCGAAGAACCTCGAAAGCGCAAGGCTACGCATGGTATTGGGGCGGGTCAATGTTCACTTGAAATCGGCGGTGCCCCCTTCGCGAGCAGGTCGGATCGCCGCACCGTCGCTCCCACATTGAAGTGCGTTCCCCTGTGGGAGCGAGCCTGCTCGCGAAGAAGTCACCACGATTCCGAGTTGAGAACCCCTGCCAATTGACGCCCAACCCCTGCCCATGCTCTCCTACACGCTTTGTTACGGGTGCCCTTCACAGGGTGAAACGGGAAACCGGTGAATCATGTGCTTTACTTCAAAGCCATGTCAGTCCGGTGCTGCCCCCGCAACGGTAAGCGAGCGAAGCATCAGATCCACTGTGCCAATGTGGCATGGGAAGGTGATGCTTGCAGGATCAGGCTGCTGCCTGCACCCCTCGTGAGCCCGGAGACCGGCCCGCAACACAAAGTGACCAGTACGATCACTGAACCAACAAACCCGCGGTGGGCGGGCGCTGTTTGAACCTTTGCGCGCCTGGTCGTGCGGGGTTTTGCATGCGCTCTCATTCCCCGCTGACAGACCAGAGGGAAACGCCATGTCGATCATCAGCAGCGCCGGCCACACTACAACCAGCACCACTTCTACCCTGACTCAACGCCTGACCGCCGCCGTCTGCGCGTCGATCCTGGGTGCGTGTCTGGTGTATTTCGCCGGTTTCTCGCACATCGAAGCGGTGCACAACGCCGCCCACGATACCCGCCACAGCTCCGCGTTCCCGTGCCATTGAGACCTGCCAATATGATCAAGCGTATTGCGCAAACCGCAGGTTTCACCGGGCTGCTGGCCGCCCTGTTGCTGACCTTGCTGCAAAGCTTCTGGGTCGCACCCCTGATTCTGCAAGCCGAAACCTACGAAAAAGCCGAACCGGCCGCTGTTGAAATGCATGAGCATGCCGACGGTGCGATGGCTGCCCACACTCATGATGCGCAAGCCTGGGAGCCGGAAGACGGCTGGCAGCGCGTACTGTCGACCACCGGCGGTAACCTGGTGGTGGCCGTCGGTTTCGCCTTGATGCTGGCCGGCCTGTACACCTTGCGCGCGCCGACCAGAACCTCCCAGGGCCTGCTCTGGGGCCTGGCCGGTTATGCGACATTCGTGCTCGCGCCGACCCTCGGCCTGCCACCTGAATTGCCCGGCACTGCCGCGGCCGACCTGGCACAACGGCAACTGTGGTGGGTCGGCACCGCCGCCTCCACCGCCGTCGGTATCGCGCTGATCGTATTCAGCCGTCACTGGCTGATGAAAGTCCTCGGCACGGCCATCCTCGCTGTTCCCCATGTGATTGGCGCACCGCAACCGGAAGTGCATTCGATGCTCGCTCCCGAGGCGCTGGAAGCCCAGTTCAAAATCGCTTCGCAACTGACCAACGTGGCGTTCTGGCTGGCCCTGGGCCTGATCAGCGCCTGGTTGTTCCGTCGCAAAAGCGATGGCCAATACCACGCATGACAGATGTCAGCACAGCGCCGACCCTGGTGGTCGGCCTGGGCTGCCAGCGGGGCTGCCCGGTCAGCACGTTGCGGGCGCTGCTCGACCAGGCGTTGGCGGCGCATCAAATTCCGTTGCATGAAATCAAGGCCCTGGCCAGCATCGACTTGAAACGCGACGAACCGGCACTGATCGAGTTGGCGACGCAACTTGGCCTGGAATTGATGTACTTCAGCAGCGAACAACTGGCCGTTTATGAGACGCAACTCAGTCATCAATCGCAAATAGCGTTTGAACGCACCGGTTGCTACGGCGTGGCGGAAAGCGCCGCACTGGCCTTGGCAGAACAATTGGCTCAGGCCCCGGCAAAACTGCTGATTCCACGACAAAAATATGCCCAGGCAACACTGGCATTGGCCGGCGCCGCCTGAAATCCCCGATAATCCCCGCCATCGATCATGAACATTCTTCATCTGAAGCCCTGTTCAGCCCCTTTTTTCCCCACAGGAACCGACGATGACCGTCTACTTTATTGGCGCAGGTCCCGGCGACCCCGAACTGATTACCGTCAAGGGCCAGCGTCTGATTCGCAGCTGCCCGGTGATCATTTATGCCGGTTCCCTGGTGCCTGCTGCCGTGCTGGAAGGTCATTGTGCCGAACAGGTGGTCAACAGCGCCGAGCTGCACCTGGAACAGATCATCGACCTGATCAAGACCGCCCACGGCAAAGGTCAGGATGTTGCCCGGGTGCACTCCGGCGACCCGAGCCTGTATGGCGCCATTGGCGAGCAGATCCGCTATCTGCGCGAGTTCGGCATTGCGTTCGAAATCGTGCCAGGCGTGACGGCCACGGCCGCTTGTGCAGCGCTTTTGGGTGCAGAGCTCACGCTGCCGGATATTTCACAGAGTGTGATCCTGACTCGCTACGCCGACAAAACCGCCATGCCACCCGGAGAGGAATTCTCCAGCCTGGCGCAGCACGGCGCGACCATGGCGATTCATTTGGGGGTCAGTCACCTGCCGAAGATCGTTGAGGAACTGCTGCCGCATTACGGCGCCGACTGTCCGATCGCGGTGGTGCACCGCGCGAGCTGGCCGGATCAGGATTGGGTGGTGGGAACGCTTGAGGACATTGCCGGGAAGGTTCGAGCCAAGGGTTTTCGCCGTACCGCGTTGATTCTGGTGGGTCGGGTGCTGGGCAGTGACCACTTCAGTGAGTCATCGCTGTATCGCGCAGGGCATGCGCATCTCTACAGGCCATAGGCCCCCTTCGCGGGCAAGCCCGCTCCCACAGGTTTCGAGTCGGTCACAGTATTGCGGCCTACATAAAATCTTGTGGGAGCGGGCTTGCCCGCGAAGGGGCCACTGAATTCGACCCACAAAAAAACGGCGCTCACGGGGCGCCGTTTTTTCGTTTCGCAGCGAACACCTTAGTAGTAGGCGTTTTCTTTCTGCGTGTGGTCGGTCACGTCGCGAACGCCCTTGAGCTCGGGAATACGTTCGAGCAAGGTGCGCTCGATGCCTTCCTTCAGCGTCACGTCGGCCTGGCCGCAGCCCTGACAACCACCGCCGAACTGCAGGACAGCGATGCCGTCGTCGACCACATCGATCAGGGTGACCTGACCGCCGTGGCTGGCCAGACCCGGGTTGATCTCGGTTTGCAGGTAATAGTTGATGCGCTCGTTCACCGGGCTGTCGGCGTTGACCATCGGTACCTTGGCGTTTGGCGCCTTGATGGTCAGCTGGCCGCCCATGCGGTCGGTGGCGTAGTCGACAACGGCATCGTCCAGGAAGGCTTCGCTGAAGTGGTCGATGTACGCGGTGAAGCTTTTCAGCCCCAGCGCGGTGTCTTCGGGTTTTTCTTCGCCCGGCTTGCAGTAGGCAATGCAGGTTTCGGCGTACTGGGTGCCAGGCTGGGTGATGAAGACGCGGATGCCGATGCCCGGGGTGTTCTGCTTGGAGAGCAGATCAGCCAGATAATCGTGGGCGGCGTCAGTGATGGTAATAGCGGTCATGGAAACTCCTCGCAGGCTTGGGCGCAGTTTACGCCAATCAACGCGCCGGACAAAGTCCCAGTATTTTTGTCGGGAAAGATTAGTCGATACCTGTAGGAGCTGGCTTGCCAGCGAAGGCGCCAGATCAGTCGACATTTGTGTTGAATGTCGCGGCCTCTTCGCTGGCAAGCCAGCTCCTACAGGGTGGTGGTGTTTCAGAGATTCTCGTAGCGGTTCATGTCCAGCACGCCCTCTTCCACCGGATCGGTTTCGTGGATGTAGCGGCTCAGGTCATGGAAATAAGCCCAGAATTGCGGATGACTGCGACGTATCCCCCAGCGTTCGACGATTTTCTCGAAGCTGTCGGTATCCTTGGCGCTCTCCATAGCATCCACAAACGCCGGCACTTGCCCGGCCGGGATGTTGAACATGAAGTTCGGGTAGCTGCCGAGCACGCCCGGGAAAATCGTCAGGGTGTCGAGCCCTGGCTGATAGCGCAGCGATTCGCCGAGCAGGAACGCGACGTTACTGTGGGCACGGTTGCGCAGCAGGCTGTAGACCTCGCGTTTGCCGCTACGGGTTTCGATCCGCAGCAGGGTCGCTTCCGGCAGTTGATCGATGACTTTAAGGCCCGCCGCCGGACGCGAAGTCAGGCGGCTCAACGCCTGTTCGGCACTTTGCAGGTCCGGATCGATGTTCGGCCGCGAGCAATAGGCGCCATCGCAGCGATTGATCGGGTCAGGCCGGGCATTGAGATCACCATAACGGGCCAGCAATTGTTGGGCGAAATCCCGCTTGGGATCCTGCGGATCAAGCTTCAGTGCAGTCGGCTTGTCATCGTCGATCGACTCGTAGTCCAGCCACATCTTGAATTTGCCACTATTTTGATACCAATCGTCGAGGTAGCCATCCCGGGATTCGGCCGGCATCAGGCGCAGGAAATTTTGCTCGGCACCGTTGCGGATCAGGTCGAAATACAGGCGCGTCTGGGCCTGGTGGGACACGTTGCCGAACACATCGAAGTTCACTGCCAGTTGATAGTAGGTGCGCTCCAGCAGCGGGTAATCGAACAGCCACATTGTTTGCGGCACTTCGCCGATCAGGCCTTTGGTCACCGAAGCACTGTCGAAATGGCGGAAGATACTCAGCAACGCATTGTCGTTGCCGGCCCACAGGGTCGACCAGCTCGGCGCCGGCTGGTCGGCGTAGCTATCCCGGCGCAAGGCTTCGTATTCATTACGTTTGTCGCGGTAGTCGTGCCACAGGCTGAGGACGCTGCCGACGTCGTCGTTCTGCCCCGGCATCGCCAGCAACGGCGTGGCCTGCCCGCGATAGATCGGATCGGTGACATACAGGTCATGCTCGGGCGCCTGGAACAGCGCCCAGAAATTATCGCGAATCACGTCGGTGGCGATCTGGCCACGACACACTGGCCCACGGATAAAGGTACGCACAAAGTACTCGGCGTTATCGAGCATGAACTGATAGCGCGCCTGGGCCGGAATCGCTTCGAAGGTGGCAAACGGGTTGGCCCGGCTCTGCGGCCCATAGCCCGGCAATGCGTCGACCTGCCAGTTACCGCTGTAGAACAGGCTCTTGACCCGCGCCAGCTTCGCCGAACTCAGCGGATAGGTGATGTGGGTCTTGTGCACGATCACGCCCTGCACCGGCCACAAGCGGTAGTAAAACTGCGTGCCCGGATCATCGTTCGGGCGACGGGTGTTGATCAGGTCGATCGGCTGACCGGTGGGGGTGCGCGAACGCACCCACTGGAAGAAATGCCCGGGCTCACCATCCTTGAAGTAGAGATGGGCGAGGAACCAGTGCTCGTACAGCCAGCGCCCCACCAGACTTTCCCGGGCACCCGGCGAATTGAGCAGATTTTCCCATTGCACCACCTGCAAGGCTTCCTTGGCGCTGGGCGCCAGCGCCTGCTGATCAATCGGCGCGCCTGCCGCCAGCCAGCGTTGCAGCGTCTGGTACTGCTGGTCGGTCAGGCCGGTCACTGCCAGCGGCATGCCCTCCTTCGGATGCTTGGCGGCGTAGCCGTCGAACTCCGTGGGCATGGCACACATGTTTTCCCGGTTCAGGCCCAGGACGATGTCTTCCGGCAGCTTCGCGTTGGGTTGCAACGGGGTCTTGTGGCCAAGCTCCAGCATCCGCGCCATCAATGCAGCCTGGCTGCCCTGGGTGTCGAGTACTGAATAAAAGCCTTTTTGCTGCCAGGCCTGCTTGCCGAAGGCGTCATAGAAAATCCGTGTCGGCGCCACCGCTTTACTGCGATCACCGTCGTAGACCGGAACTTTCGTCGCGCCACGCGCCGCGCCCTCGCCGCTGCCCAGGTTGAGCTGACAGGCGGCGTCGTTGCAGGCGTGGCAGGCCACGCACTTTTCAGTGAAGATCGGTTGAATATCACGGCTGTAGGAAATGGCAGAGGAAACTGCCGGACTTTGCGCCACGGCGCCCCAGCTTAAAAACAGCAGCAATGTGCCGATGACGAAGCGATACGACATGTCCCTGGTCCCGAATCCTGAAAAAACGCCGCGATTCTACCGGTCTGTCACCCCTGCCAACATGAACGATATTCATGCAAAACCGAGTCATGCTCTAAAAGCGCACAGGTTTGCTATCATCCCGGCCCTTCGTCATGGTCTTACCGAGTAGTCCAAATGTCCGATCGCAGCGTTCGCCTTCAAGCTCTCAAGCACGCCCTCAAAGAGCGCATCCTGATTCTCGATGGCGGTATGGGCACGATGATCCAGAGCTACAAGCTCGAAGAGCAGGATTACCGTGGCAAACGCTTCGCTGACTGGCCGAGCGATGTCAAAGGCAACAACGACTTGCTGGTGCTGACTCGCCCGGACGTGATTGGCGGCATTGAAAAAGCCTACCTGGACGCCGGTGCTGACATTCTGGAAACCAACACCTTCAACGCCACCCAGATCTCTCTGGCTGACTACGGCATGCAAGGCCTGGCGTATGAGTTAAACGTAGAAGGCGCACGCCTGGCGCGCAAGGTCGCTGACGCCAAGACCCTGGAAACCCCGGACAAGCCGCGCTTCGTTGCCGGCGTGCTCGGCCCGACCAGCCGCACCTGCTCGTTGTCGCCGGACGTGAACAACCCCGGCTACCGCAACGTGACCTTCGATGAACTGGTGGAAAACTACACCGAATCCACCAAAGGCCTGATCGAAGGCGGCGCCGACCTGATCCTGATCGAAACCATTTTCGACACCCTGAACGCCAAGGCCGCGATCTTCGCCGTCCAAGGCGTGTTCGAGGAACTGGGTGTCGAACTGCCGATCATGATTTCCGGCACCATCACCGACGCCTCGGGCCGCACCCTGTCCGGCCAGACCACCGAAGCGTTCTGGAACTCCGTGGCCCACGCCAAGCCGATTTCCGTCGGCCTGAACTGCGCCCTCGGCGCCCGTGAATTGCGCCCGTACCTCGAAGAGCTGTCGAACAAGGCCAACACCCACGTTTCCGCGCACCCGAACGCCGGCCTGCCGAACGAATTCGGCGAGTACGACGAGTTGCCATCGGAAACCGCCAAGGTCATCGAAGAATTCGCCCAAAGCGGCTTCCTCAACATCGTCGGCGGCTGCTGCGGCACCACGCCGGGCCACATCGAAGCCATCGCCAAGGCCGTGGCCGGTTATGCGCCGCGCGAAATTCCAGACATTCCCAAGGCTTGCCGCCTCTCGGGCCTGGAGCCGTTCACCATCGATCGCAGCTCGCTGTTCGTCAACGTCGGCGAACGCACCAACATCACCGGTTCCGCCAAGTTCGCCCGCCTGATCCGCGAAGACAACTACACCGAAGCCCTGGAAGTCGCCCTGCAGCAGGTCGAAGCCGGCGCCCAGGTGATCGACATCAACATGGACGAAGGGATGCTCGATTCGAAGAAGGCCATGGTGACCTTCCTCAATCTGATTGCCGGCGAACCGGACATCTCCCGCGTACCGATCATGATCGACTCCTCGAAGTGGGAAGTGATCGAAGCCGGTCTGAAATGCATCCAGGGCAAGGGCATCGTCAACTCGATCAGCATGAAAGAAGGCGTCGAGCAGTTCATTCACCACGCCAAACTGTGCAAGCGCTACGGCGCCGCGGTGGTGGTGATGGCCTTCGACGAAGCCGGCCAGGCCGACACCGAAGCGCGCAAGAAAGAAATCTGCAAGCGCTCCTATGACATTCTGGTCAACGAAGTGGACTTCCCGCCGGAAGACATCATCTTCGACCCGAACATCTTCGCCGTGGCCACCGGTATCGAAGAGCACAACAACTACGCCGTCGACTTCATCAACGCCTGTGCCTACATCCGTGACGAGCTGCCGTATGCGCTGACCTCCGGTGGCGTGTCCAACGTGTCGTTCTCGTTCCGCGGCAACAACCCGGTGCGCGAGGCGATCCACTCGGTGTTCCTGCTGTACGCGATCCGCGCCGGGCTGACCATGGGCATCGTCAACGCCGGCCAACTGGAGATCTACGACCAGATCCCGGTGGAACTGCGCGACGCCGTCGAAGACGTGATCCTCAACCGCACCCCGGAAGGCACCGATGCCCTCCTCGCCATCGCCGACAAGTACAAGGGCGACGGCAGCGTCAAGGAAGCCGAGACCGAAGAGTGGCGCAACTGGGACGTCAACAAGCGTCTGGAACATGCGCTGGTCAAAGGCATCACCACCCACATCGTTGAAGACACCGAAGAATCGCGCCTGACCTTCAGCCGCCCGATCGAAGTGATCGAAGGCCCTTTGATGGCCGGCATGAACATCGTCGGCGACCTGTTCGGCGCCGGTAAAATGTTCCTGCCTCAGGTGGTGAAATCCGCCCGCGTGATGAAGCAGGCCGTGGCCCACCTGATCCCGTTCATCGAACTGGAAAAAGGCGACAAGCCGGAAGCCAAGGGCAAGATCCTGATGGCGACCGTAAAAGGCGACGTGCACGACATCGGCAAGAACATCGTTGGCGTGGTGCTGGGCTGCAACGGTTATGACATCGTCGACCTCGGCGTGATGGTCCCGGCGGAGAAAATCCTCCAGGTGGCCAAAGAACAGAAGTGCGACATCATCGGCCTGTCCGGCCTGATCACACCGTCGCTGGACGAGATGGTCCATGTCGCCCGCGAAATGCAGCGTCAGGACTTCCACCTGCCGTTGATGATCGGTGGCGCCACCACCTCCAAGGCGCACACGGCGGTGAAGATCGAGCCGAAATACAGCAACGATGCGGTGATCTACGTCACCGACGCCTCCCGCGCCGTGGGCGTGGCGACGCAGTTGCTGTCCAAGGAGCTCAAGGCCGGTTTCGTCGAGAAAACCCGCCAGGATTACATCGAGGTTCGCGAGCGTACGTCCAACCGCAGCGCCCGCACCGAACGCCTGAGCTATGGCGCGGCCATCGCCAAGAAGCCGCAATTCGACTGGGCCTCCTACACGCCGGTCAAACCGACGTTCACCGGCTCGCGGGTGCTGGACAACATTGACCTCGACGTCCTGGCCGAATACATCGACTGGACACCGTTTTTCATCTCCTGGGACCTGGCCGGCAAGTTCCCGCGCATCCTCCAGGACGAAGTGGTCGGCGAAGCCGCTACCTCGCTGTACAACGATGCAAGGGAAATGCTGCGCAAATTGATCGATGAAAAGCTGATCAGCGCACGCGCGGTGTTCGGCTTCTGGCCAGCCAACCAGGTGCATGACGACGACATCGAGCTCTATGGCGATGACGGCAAGCCAATGGCCAAGCTGCATCACTTGCGCCAGCAGATCATCAAGACCGACGGCAAGCCGAACTTCTCCCTGGCCGACTTCGTCGCACCGAAAGACAGTGAAGTGACCGACTACGTGGGTGGTTTCATCACCACCGCCGGCATCGGCGCCGAAGAAGTGGCCAAGGCCTATCAGGATGCTGGCGACGATTACAACTCGATCATGGTCAAGGCCCTGGCCGACCGCCTGGCCGAAGCGTGCGCCGAGTGGCTGCACCAGCAAGTGCGTAAAGAATACTGGGGCTATGCCAAGGATGAAGTGCTGGATAACGAAGCGCTGATCAAGGAGCAATACACCGGCATCCGTCCGGCACCGGGTTATCCGGCCTGCCCGGATCACACCGAAAAAGCCCAGTTGTTTGCCCTGCTCGATCCAGAGGCCCAGGAAATGCGCGCAGGCCGCAGTGGTGTATTCCTCACCGAGCACTACGCGATGTTTCCGGCGGCAGCGGTCAGCGGCTGGTACTTCGCTCACCCGCAGGCGCAATACTTTGCCGTGGGCAAGGTCGACAAGGACCAGGTGCAGAGCTACACCTCGCGTAAAGGCCAGGAGTTGAGCGTGACCGAACGCTGGCTGGCGCCGAACCTGGGTTACGACAACTAAGTCAGCTCCCGGCCACAATATTGTGGCCAATGGAGATCCCCTGTGGGAGCGGGCTTGCTCGCGAAGGCGGTGCATCAGGCGACTTTAATATCGACTGACACGGCCTCTTCGCGAGCAAGCTCGCTCCCACTTTTGTCTTGTGCACGACTGAATTGTCTATGCTTACAACTCACACATTCGTGGCGAGGGTTTTATGGACGATCCGGCCGACAACAAGCCGCCAACCTTCTGGCAGATGCTGCACAGCGTCATGGCGGCGGCGTTCGGGGTGCAGAGCGGGAAGAACCGGGCCCGTGATTTCACTCACGGCAAGCCGAGTCATTTCGTGATTCTGGGGATTGGGTTCACGGTGGTGTTCGCATTGACGCTGTTCGGCATCGTCAAGCTGGTGCTGCTTCTGGCCGGGGTTTGAGGCGACTCAGTGCATCAGGGTTTGCAGGGTGAACGGGTAACGCCATGACGCCGGACGCCCCTTGGCCGAGAGCTTGTGGAAATCCACGCCGAAGCCCTGCCCGGTGCCCATCGCCAGCAGCCGCCTGGCCTGTGTCCGATCGATCAGTTGCAACAACGGCACCTGTCGGTCACGGCCGCCATACTGGCTGATGTCTACGCCCTCATCGTAGTCATGCAATTGCACCAGCGCCCAGCCACCGAGGGTGAAGTGCCCGCCCAGCAACACACTCAGACGACGGTCCAGCAGTGCCTGCAACGCCGCGGGTGAATTGTTGATCGCGCCGAACAACACGCCTTTGCCTGGCACACCCCCGGCTTCGACATAGGCCTGCATCACACCGAACGCCATTTCGTCATTCGCGGCCCACACCAGCGACGTCTGCGGGTAGCGTTTGAACAGCAACCTGGCCTGCTCGTAGGCGCGTTGCCGGGTCCAGCCGCCGTACACCAACTGCCGCAATCGCACCTCGGGGTGCTCGGCCAGGGCGCGCCGCATGCCTTTCTCGCGAAACTGCGCGGACGGGGTGATTTTCAAACCGGAAAACGCCAGCAAATCGATGGTCTGGCCGGGAGCTACCGGGCCGTGCTGTCGGATCAGTTCATTGAGCATCAGGTAGCCGCCCTCTTCGTCATTGGGCACCAGACTGCCGAGTAAATCGGGGTACTTGTCAGGTCGCGCGCCGACAAGCTTCATCTGATCCGGGGTCAGGGCGTTGTTGACCATGAACAGCTTCACACCGCTGCCTTTGGCCAGCCGCAGGATTTCGGGGGCAATGTACTGCTCGTTGACGAAAACCAGGTAGTCGGGACGATGGTAGCCCTGAAGGGCTTCACGAGCCTGGTGGATGGTATTTTCGGAAACACGGTCGGAATACTGGATGCGCAAGTCCATCCCCAGGTCGGTCGCCGCGGCCTGCATGAACTGCGAGTAACTCAGCCAAAAAGCTTCCGTGGGGGTTCCCGGATTCAGGAACAGCACTGACGCCGCCTGGGCACAGGGTCCCACGACCATGCCCAGCGTCAGTAATACGCCACACAGAAACTTCAACATTGGTCGTCCGAGCCCCCGGAAATTCGCCGCGCATTATAGCCAGCGAACGTCCGTAAAACGGCGATTTATCCGTTTTTTGTCGGACAATCGTCGGAACCGGGCCCGGACGGGGTCGTTTACTGATGGCTGACCCAGAAAACCGCCGTCCCCACGACCAGAATGATCAGGAACAAAATTGCCCAGGCATCAACGGTGCTATCGCTTTTCCGTGCTTTGGTTGGGTTGCTCATTGCATCGCCTCTTGTCGGTTTTATCGGTGATTGCATAAAGACTCGAGCAGAGTAAAGACGACGATTGCCCGCACCACAAACAGGGTCATTGCAACAACGATTCTCATTAGGCGATTTGGTTCTTTACATATGCTCAAACATCACTTTTACGCATAACTACAAACTGTTATCTTGCCCCGGCTCCGTAGGGAGTGCGCGGCCGTGCGCGCAGAATTGCAGAGGCTCCATCGGACTCCGGCAAGCACAAAAACGCAGCTGTATCCGAGCGACCCAAGCCTGAGAACAGGACTTATATGTACGTATACGACGAATACGATCAGCGGATCATCGAGGACCGCGTCAAGCAGTTCCGTGATCAGACCCGACGCTATCTGGCAGGCGAGCTGAGCGAAGAAGAATTCCGCCCCCTGCGCCTGCAAAATGGCCTTTATATCCAGCGTTTCGCACCGATGTTGCGAGTCGCCGTGCCTTACGGCCAACTGACTTCGCGCCAAGTGCGAATGATGGCCCGGATTGCCCGCGACTACGACAAGGGCTACGCCCACATCAGTACCCGGCAGAACGTGCAATTCAACTGGCCGGCCGTGGAAGACATTCCGGACATTCTCGCTGAACTGGCCACCGTGCAGATGCACGCGATCCAGACCAGTGGCAACTGCCTGCGCAACGTCACCACCGACCAGTTTGCCGGCGTCGCCGCCGACGAACTGATCGACCCGCGCCCATGGTGCGAAATCGTTCGCCAGTGGACCACGTTCCACCCGGAATTTGCCTACCTGCCGCGCAAATTCAAGATTGCTATCAACGGTTCGACCTCCGACCGTGCTGCCATCGAAGTCCATGACATCGGCCTTGAGCCTGTGCACAACGCCGCTGGCGAACTGGGCTTCCGTGTGTTGGTCGGCGGCGGCCTGGGCCGTACGCCGGTGGTCGGTGCTTTCATCAATGAATTCCTGCCATGGCAAGACCTGTTGAGCTACCTCGATGCCATCCTGCGGGTCTACAACCGCTACGGCCGTCGTGACAACAAGTACAAGGCGCGGATCAAGATCCTGGTCAAAGCGCTGACGCCTGAAGTCTTCGCACAGAAAGTCGATGCGGAAATGGAGCACCTGCGCGGTGGCCAGACCACGCTGACCGAAGCCGAAGTGCAGCGCGTCGCCAAACACTTCGTCGACCCGGACTACAAGGCGCTGGAAAACCAGACCGCCGCCCTGGCCGAGCTCGACCGGCAGCACCCGGGCTTCGCCCGCTGGCGCGCGCGCAACACCCTGGCCCACAAGAAGCCGGGTTACGTGGCCGTCACACTGTCCCTGAAGCCGACCGGCGTTGCACCGGGCGACATCACCGACAAGCAGCTCGACGCCGTGGCCGACCTGGCCGACCGTTACAGCTTCGGTCAACTGCGCACCTCCCACGAGCAGAACATCATTCTGGCCGACGTCGAGCAGGACAAGCTGTTCGCCATGTGGGGCGAGCTGCGCGAGCAAGGCTTCGCCACGCCGAACATCGGTTTGCTGACCGACATCATCTGCTGCCCGGGTGGTGACTTCTGCTCCCTGGCCAACGCCAAGTCGATCCCGATCGCCGAATCGATCCAGCGCCGTTTCGACGACCTGGACTACCTGTTCGACATCGGCGAACTGGACCTGAACATCTCCGGTTGCATGAACGCCTGTGGCCACCACCACGTCGGCCACATCGGCATTCTCGGGGTGGACAAGAAAGGCGAAGAGTTCTACCAGGTTTCCCTCGGCGGCAGCGCCAGTCGCGACGCCAGCCTGGGCAAGATCCTCGGCCCGTCCTTCGCCCAGGAAGCCATGCCTGACGTGATCGAGAAGTTGATCGACGTGTACATCGAACAACGTACCGAAGACGAGCGTTTCATCGACACCTACCAGCGTATTGGCATCGACCTCTTCAAGGAACGCGTCTATGCAGCGAATAATTAAGAACAACGAGGTCGTCGACGAGACCTGGCACCTGCTGCCCAAGGATTTCAGTATCGACGGGATCACCAACTGCGACGACTACATCGTCCCGTTGCAGCTGTGGCGCGAACACAGTCGTATGCTTCTGGCCCGCGACGGTGGCCTGGGCATCTGGCTGGACGCCGATGAAGAAGCCGAGGAAATCGGTGAAGACGTGGCGCAGTTCCAGGTCATCGCCCTGAACTTCCCGGCCTTCACCGATGGCCGCAACTACTCCAATGCCCGCCTGCTGCGTGACCGTTATGGTTTCAAGGGCGAATTGCGGGCCATTGGCGACGTGCTGCGTGACCAGTTGTTCTACATGCATCGCTGTGGATTCGACGCTTTTGCCGTACGCCCCGATAAAGACCCGTATGAAGCTTTGGAAGGTCTCAAGGACTTCTCGGTGACCTATCAGGCCGCCACTGACGAACCGCTGCCGCTGTTCCGTCGCCGCTAAGTAAGTACGTAGCCCGACAAAAAAGCCCTGAACCGGAAACCGGCTCAGGGCTTTTTTTGTGTCCGGCGTGAACCGTTACCAGAAGCGTTGCTGGGTCAAACGGCTCCACCAGTTCAGCAACAGGCGGTCGACCGAACCGCTGGCGGCCATGCCAATGCGCTCCTGCAGGCTTTTGCGCTCGGCATAGTGCAGGTGATAAAGCTCGGACTGCCTGGCGCGCTCGGCGAGGTATTCATCGCTGGTCTTGAGTTCGTCGACCAGGTGTTTTTCCAGCGCCGCAACACCGAGCCAGATTTCGCCGGTGGCCACTTCATCGATCGCCAGTTGCGGGCGATAGCGCGACACGAAGTTCTTGAACAATTGATGGGTGATGTCCAGGTCTTGCTGGAACTTCTCCCGCCCCTTCTCGGTGTTTTCGCCAAACACGGTCAGGGTGCGCTTGTACTCACCGGCGGTCAGCACTTCGAAGTCGATGTCGTGCTTTTTCAGCAAGCGGTTGACGTTGGGCAACTGCGCCACCACACCAATCGAGCCGAGGATCGCGAAGGGTGCACTGATGATCTTCTGGCCGATGCACGCCATCATGTAGCCGCCGCTGGCCGCGACCTTGTCGATGCACACGGTCAGGGGCACGCCGGCTTCACGGATACGCGCCAGTTGCGAGGAAGCCAGGCCGTAGCTGTGAACCATGCCGCCGCCGCTTTCCAGGCGCAGCACCACTTCGTCCTTCGGCGTGGCCAGGGTCAGCAAGGCAGTGATTTCGTGGCGCAGGCTTTCGGTGGCCGAAGCCTTGATATCGCCATTGAAATCCAGCACGAACACCCGTGGTTTGGCCTCGGTTTTTTTCTTCTGTTTCTTGTCGGTTTTAGCCTGGGTCTTGCGCAGGGCCTTGAGCTGATCCTTGTCGAGCAAGGTTTGCTCCAGGCGTTCGCGCAACCCTTTGTAGAAATCATTGAGCTTGCTGACCTGCAACTGGCCGGACGACTTGCGCCGCCCTTTGCTGCGCAAGGCCGCAAAACTGGCCAGGACCACCAGAATGGCGATCACCAGGGTCACGGTCTTGGCCAGGAAAATGGCGTACTCGGAAAAAAACTCCACAGGGACTCCTCAAACGATGCGCGGCTCGAACGCGCGCGGGATACTTCCAGCATACCCATGCGCCGGCCTTGCGACCAGTCGCGTAACCTCTGGCAACAGGCCTGTAACGGGCATTTCAAACAAGCGTATGTTTTTTCATTGACAGCTCACCGCCATCCTCATAACCTCGCCAGACCTTCAACGTACCGGGATGACGCGGACGTGGGCAGCATCTATTTGATTCGACATGGCCAGGCCTCCTTTGGTGCAGACGACTACGACGTCCTGTCGCCGACCGGCATTCGTCAGGCTGAAATCCTTGGCCGGCACCTGGCCGAACTCGGGATCAGCTTCGACCGCTGCCTGGCGGGTGACTTGCGCCGCCAACAGCACACGGCCAACAGCGCGCTGGAACAGTTCGCCGCGGCGGGCCTGCCGGTGCCGCTGCTGGAAACCGACTCCGCCTTCAACGAATTCGACGCCGACGCGGTGATCCGCGCGCTGTTGCCGGCCATGCTGCCGGACGAACCCGAAGCCCTGGACGTCCTGCGCAACGCCGCGCAGAACCGTGGTGAGTTCCAGCGTATCTTCGCCCTGATCATCGAACGCTGGCTCACCGGCACCTACGACACACCGGGCCTGGAAAGCTGGCTGGGGTTTGTCGAGCGAGTGCAGGCCGGCTTGCATCGCATCCTCGACCAGGCCGACAACACCCAGAAAATCGCCGTGTTCACCTCCGGTGGCACCATCACCGCCCTGCTCCACCTGATTACGCAAATGCCTGCCCGGCAGGCCTTTGAATTGAACTGGCAAATCGTCAACACCTCGCTCAACCAACTCAAGTTTCGTGGTCGCGAGGTGGCCCTGGCTTCCTTCAACAGTCATGCGCACCTGCAACTGTTGAAGGCCCCGGAACTCATCACGTTTCGCTGAGTCCGGACTATTGTGACCCTGGCTGTAATCAACCAGCTCTTAATACCCAAGAAAGGATCAAACCATGACCTCCGTAGCTGATGCCGTACAAGCAATGAAAGCCAAGTTCAACCCAGCCGCTGCTGCCGGCCTGGACCTGGTTTTCGGTTTCCGCATCGACGACACCAAGAACTTTTCGCTGATCGTCAAGGACAGCACCTGCGAGCTGCAGGAAGGCGAGAACCCGGACGCCCAGGTGACTCTGGTAATGGACGGCGAAACCCTGGAAGGCATCGTCGACGGTTCGACTGACGGCATGCAAGCGTTCATGGGCGGCAAACTGCGCGCTGAAGGCGACATGATGCTGGCCATGAAGCTGTCCGAGCTGTTCCCGTCCTGAGCACCTGGCTCCTGATCTTCGGGAGTGTGCAAGGCCGCAAATGAATCCCGCCCCTCGTGGCGGGATTCGTCGTTGTCGGGCTCCGAAAAGATTCTCTGTGTGGCGAGGGAGCTCTTACAATGCCTGAACCTCCCACACCGGCCGCCCCATGGACATCGACCTCGCCCGCACCTTCCTCGAAATCGTCCGCCATGGCAGCCTGGCCGCGGCTGCCGAGAAACTCCATGTCACCCAGACCGCGATCACTGCACGGGTGCAAAAACTCGAGAGCCAACTGGGCAGCACCCTGTTCGTGCGCAATCGTGCCGGCGCCCGCCTGACGCCCAACGGTGAAGCCTTCGTGGTGTACGCCAATCAACTGGTGCAAACCTGGGAGGCCGCACGGCGTGATTTGCCGTTGCCCGAGGGTTATCGCGATGTGCTGCATATCGGTGGCGAGGTCAGCCTGTGCAATCCGCTGATGCTCGGTTGGGCCGGTGAAATCCGCGAAAAAATCCCCAGCCACGCCTTGCGCATGGAAATCCGTGATGGTGAAAACCTGCTGCGCCAACTGGAGCTGGGTGTTCTGGATGCCGCGCTGGTGTATCAACCCGAGTATTGGCCAGGCTTGCAGGTTGAGCAGGTGCTTGAAGAAAAACTGATTCTCGTGCGCCTGGCCGACAAGCCCGAGCCTTATGTGTACATCGATTGGGGCGCTGATTTCCGGCGTCAGCACGATGCGGCCCTGCCGGAAAGAGCCAAGGCAGCGCTGAGTTTCAATCTTGGCCCCCTGGGTTTGCAGTACCTGCTCGAAAACGGCGGCAGTGGCTATTTCCGCACCCGTGTCGTGCAGAGTTATCTGCAAAGCGGTGCCCTGGAACGGGTGCCCAAGGCACCGGAATTCAGCTACCCGACCTATCTGGTCTACTCGCGCGATCGCGACTCGCCGACGCTGCAACGCGCCTTCGAACTGCTGCGCGAGATCGTCGACTCTGACGAAGACTGGTCGCAACGCTGGGACCCGCTGACCTGAAAACGGTTTGCACCGAATCATGGCCATTGTGTCCTCAAGGTTCACCCCGCCAAGTCGTCGGAATCGACTAATCTGCAGGAGATAACAATAACGACAGGTGATTGCAGTGAGGCAGACCACCGAAGGATTCCGCAGCCGTTACCGCGCCGCCATTCACCCCCTCTACAACCCTTGGCTGCACGGCGCTTTTGTCCTGTTGTTCGGGGCACTGGCAATCAGCGCTTTCTGGAGCAACGTGCATCAGGTGCAGCCCACTGAATGGCTGGCAGTCCCCGTCACGCTGCTGTTGTTCAACCTGGGGGTGTACATGGTGCATCGCCACCTGGGGCATCATAAAAAGAGCTTCACCCGGCTGTTTTATGCCCGTCACGCCGGCGACCACCACAGTTTTTTCACCCCCGGCCACATGACCTACGACAGCGCCCGCGACTGGCGGGTGATTCTGTTTCCGGCATGGCTGATCGTGCTGCACACCCTCGCCGTCGCCCTACCCCTCTGGTGGCTGCTCAAGCCATTGGATGAGAACGTTGCCGGATTGGTCGGCGGCCTTCTTGTCCTCGGTTACCTGGCTTATGAAGTGTTTCATGCCTGCGAGCACCTGCCCCCGCGCAATCCGGTTACGCGGTTGCCATGGATCCGCCAGATGCGCCGGCTGCACGAGCTGCACCACCGCCGCGAACTGATGCAGGAGCGTAATTTCAACATCGTTTTCCCGCTGATGGACTACCTGTTCGGCACCCTCTATTGGGAGCCGGAACCTGTGCCGCTCAACCCGACGAGAACGCCCATGACCCGCATGCAGCATCAGATTGTCATTGCCGGACGCCCGGTAGACGTACTGGCCTACGCCAGCACCGTGACCCTTTGGCCGCAATGGCATCCCTCGTCGCTGCATATCGAGGGGCCAAAAGGCCCGTTGCATGCCGGTGCACGTTTCGAGGAGGACATCCGCGCCGGCGGCCGCGAGGGGCACTTGAGCTGGGAGGTAGCGGAGTACCTGCCCGGACGGCGCTGGAGCGCCCGGGCCCGGGGTGATCATGGCCTGTCGCTGGTGGTGACCTATGAATGCGATGCCACAGGCCCGGACACACGTTTCGTCCGCACCCTGGAATATCAATTCAGCGGTCTGGCGATGCGGATCGCCAACCGGTTGTTGCTCAAGCGGCGCATCGATCGGGAATCGGCGGCGTCGATGCAGGCATTGCGCGACATGGCGCACAAATACCTGGTGGCGACAGGGGCCAGCGCATGAACAGAGCCTTGAAATGTCTGTTGCTGGTCATCGTCGTCATCGGCGCCTTCCTGCTGCTGATGCCAACCAAGGTGCGACCGGTGGCCTGGGCACCACAACCCGCGCCTTCCCTCACCAGCGGAATCTACGCCGACAATCAGCGGCTCAAGGGCATGGAACGCGTCGGTGCCGCCAACATCGACGGGCCGGAAGCGCTGTTGCTGGAAAACGACATGCTCATTACCGGCCTGCACGACGGGCGCCTGATCCGCACCAGCCTGGACGGCAAGACCACCAAAGTCCTGGCCGATACCGGCGGCCGGCCACTGGGCCTGGCCCGGCACCCCAATGGTCTGCTGGTGATCGCCGATGCCGTCAAAGGCTTGCTGTCACTCGACGCCCAGGGCCGCCTGGTGGCCCTGACCACGGAGGCCGACGGCGTTCCCTTCGGCTTTACCGACGATGTGGCTATCGACAAACCGGGTCACTACGCCTATTTCAGCGATGCTTCGAGCCGATTCGGTTATGGCCACGACGGTGAGGCCGTGCTCGAACACGGCGGTGATGGCCGTCTGCTGCGTTATGACTTCCAGACCGGCAAAACGTCGGTTGTGCTGGACAAGCTGGAGTTTGCCAACGGCGTGACCATGGGGCCGGACGATGCCTACGTGCTGGTCAATGAAACCGGCGCCTACCGTATCAGCCGTTACTGGCTCAGCGGCCCCAAGGCCGGCACCCATGACCTGTTTATCGACAACCTGCCGGGGCTGCCGGACAACCTGTCGTTCAATGGTCACGACCGGTTCTGGGTGGCACTGTACGCCCCCCGCAACGCCTTGATCGATGGTACGGCGGCGCATCCATTCGTACGCAAGATGATCGTGCGGGCCATGACTGTCTTGCCCAAACCCGTGGAAAAACGTGGGTTTGCCCTCGGCCTGGACCTTGAAGGCAAAGTGATCGCCAACCTGCAGGACGGCAGCAGCGACAACTACTCCCCCATTACCACGGTGCGCGAGTATGGGGACTGGTTGTATTTCGGTTCGCTGAATGCGCAGAACATGGTGCGGTTGCCGTTGAGCAAGGCATTGCAATGGTAGGAGCGAGCTTGCTCCGGGCGGCGTTCCGACGATAAACCCGAGAACGCCGCGGGGCACCTGCCAACCAGCGTTATCGTTGACGACCATCGCGAGCAAGCTCGCTCCTACAGGAGGGCGGTGTTCAGTTCACAGGGGATGAGGCACCTCGTCGAGAGCCGTAACATCGGTCTCTGAGCATTCGAGGTGCCGGTTCTGGTTGGCCGCTCCAGCTTTTCAGCCACCGATCGACGGTGGCCGGCTCGCGGGATCAGGACGACGAGCCAAGTTGCTTGACGATCTTGTCCTTGACCTCCAAGCGCTTCGCCTTGAGCTTCGTCACCGTGTCATCGCTGGATTTGGCCTCCTCCGCCTTCACCACTTCGGCATCAGCCAGGGAATACTTGTTGATCAGTGAATCCAGTAACGGATCCTTGGTGCGTTTCTGCTGGATTTCTTCCTTTGAGCGTTTCAGATCCTGATAAAGGTCATGGGGCACCGGCATGGAACACCTCCGTTTGTTGATCGGCGGCGAGACGCGATCAATTGCGTTCACCAACTATCAGAATGGCCTCGGTTAGCCCGTTCTGTCGACCACCTGTCAGACCAGCGGTGTCCGTTCGTCGTCCTGTCGCAAAGGCGATAACACCTTTGCCCGCGCCGCCGCTTCCACCGGTTGACGCTGACTCGATCACCTTTCAAAACCTGTGTGCAGAATCACCTGTTTTTGTCAGCCGTTAAGCACCGTGCGCACCATTTGCCTGAGTGCTTCGGGATTGTAGGGTTTGCTCAGCAGATGGGTGTCGGGGCTGAGCTGGTGATTGCGCGAGATGATGTCGCGGGTATGCCCCGAGGTGAACAGCACGGCCACCGGAGGTTCCTGCACTTTCGCCCAGGCTGCCAGGTCCGAACTCTTGATCAGGCCGGGCATGACCACGTCGGTGAATATCAGGTCCACCGACAGCCCTTCCAGCAACATTTGCATGGCAACGTCACCGTTGGGGGCCGTGAGGATCTGATAACCCTCTTCGCGCAACAACTCCACCACCGACACCCGCACCGCCTCATTGTCTTCAACCACCAGGATGCGTTCGTGCCCACCCCGCTGCGGCACTTCAGGGCTCAGCGTTTCGCTGGGTGCCGCGCGCAAGGTACGCGGGAAGTACAACTGCACCCGGGTCCCCTGCCCGACGTCGCTGGCAATTTCGATATGACCGCCACTCTGTTTGACGAAACCAAACACCATGCTCAATCCCAGCCCGGTGCCCTGCCCGTCGGCCTTGGTGGTGAAGAACGGTTCGAACGCCTGGGCCAGCACCTGCGGCGGCATGCCGACACCGGTATCCGCCACGGACACCCGCACATAGTCCCCGGCGGCAATGCCCTTTGCGGCGCAAAATTTGCGATCGAGGGTGATGTTTTCCGCGCAAAGGTCAATCCTGCCCTCGCCTTGAAGGGCGTCACGGGCATTGATCGCCAGATTGAGAATGGCGTTTTCCAGTTGATTGCGATCGACAAACACATTCCAGGAATCTTCGGGGGCCGTCATGTGCACCTGAAGGGTTTCACCCAGGGCACGCAGCAACAGCTCCGCCAGGCCATCGAAAATCTGCCGCAGCGTGAAGACCGCAGGCGACAACGGTTGGCGGCGGGCGAATGCGAGCAATTGCGAGGACAACTTGGCACCGCGCTCGACGGCGGCAATCGACGCCGCGACCCGGCGCTGCACATTGGCGTTACCCGGCTCATGGCGCGCGAGCAGGTGCAGGTTGCCGGCGATCACTTGCAGCAGGTTGTTGAAGTCATGGGCCACACCACCGGTGAGGCCGCCGATGGCTTCGAGTTTCTGTGACTGGCGCAGTTGTTCTTCCGCCGCCAGCCGCGCCTCGACCTCATCGGCCACCCGCTGTTCCAGGTTGCGGGTGAACTTGAGCAGGGATTCTTCGGCGGTCTTGCGTTCGTGAATATCGATCAGCACGGCGGGGAAACGAAACGCCTCGCCTTGCTCATCGAACTCGCAACACCCGCTGGCGAGTACCCAGAGGTAACTGCCGTCGGGGCGCTGGATCCGGTACTCGACGTTGTAGGGTTCGCCTGTCTCGACCGACAGTTTGATGCGCTCCTGAACCCAGCCGCGATCGTCCGGATGGATCCGGCTTTCAGCGATGTCCCGAGACAGATTTTGCAGGTCTTGCCCGGACGGATAGGAAAACGTGCGGGCGAAGCGCTCATCACCCGACAACACGTTGGTCTTGATGTCCCAGACAAAGGAACCGAGCAGCGCTCCGGCGTTCAGCGCCAGCCGCACCCTTTCATTGTCGGCATGATAGGCGTCTTCGGCCGCCTGTCGCCGACGTTCGGATATCACCCATTCGGTGGTTTCCACCACCATGGCCATGACTCCAGCCGGGCGCCCGTCATCGTCGGCCACCGGGCTGTAATAGAGGTCGAGCCAGACATCCTCGGGAATGCCGTCGCGCAGCAATACCAGGACTTTATTGCGATAGGACAAGGTGCCGCCCGCCAGGCAGGTATCCACCACGTGGCGATTGAATTCGGCGACTTCGGGCCAGCCCAGTTCGACCGTAGAGCCAAGAAGGTACGGATGACGTCCACCGGCAAACTTCGAGTAAGCATCGTTGTAGATCATGTACCCCGACTGTCCCCAGAGCATCACCATCGGCAACGACGAGGCAAGCATCAACTGCACCGCACTGCTCAGGCTTTTCGACCATGAGTCGAGTGGGCCAAGTTCAGTCTTGCTCCAGTCGAACGCACGAATGCGCCTGGCCATTTCGCCGTTCCATCCGGCACACCCGTGGCTATCCGCTAGAAACTGCATCGGCTGGCTCAATCCCGGAAATTGCACCCGTTTGCTTCGAGCATTCTGAACGCTATTCGTTTCTTAGAGGTATAGCTGATTCTCGCGGGCCACTGGAGATCCCTGTAGGAGCGGGCTTGCCCGCGAAGGCGGTGTATCAGCAGACGAACAGGTTGAATGACACACCGCTTTCGCGAGCAAGCCCGCTCCCACAGTTTTGATCTTCAGTGGGGTCTAGACCTCAATCAAATGCTTGAGCGGGTTGTAACTGCTTTTCAGCGTAGCCGCGACATCCAGAATGGCCTTCTCGATGCCATTCAGATGCATGCAGGTCAGCTCGATGGCCGCGCTCTGGTTGCCGGCTTCGATGTACTCGATCAGCCGCAGGTGTTCATCGTCGCGGCAGGCTTCATGGCTGTCGTCATCCAGGGCGGCGGCATACAGCGACGCCCGGGAAATCAGCTTCTGGAACCAGTCGAGCAGCACCGGATTGTTCAGGCTGCGAGCCAGTTTGATGTGGAACTCGCCGAGCAGGTGAATCAGCCGTTCGTGATCACCACTTCGATGCGCTTCATCCTCCAGCAACAAGTGATCGCGCAGGTCCTGGGTCACCGCTGTATCGCGACGACGGCACAGTTCACTGACGATACCGATCTCGACCAGACGCCGGGTTTCGAACAGCGAGCGGATCTCCTCGTCACTGGGCAATGACACCGATGCACCTTTATTGGGTTCGGTGGTGACCAGTCCATCGGCTTCCAGTTGCTTGAGCGCGGCCCGGACAGACGTACGGCTGACATTGAACAGCTCGGCCAACGAGGCCTCGCCCAGTTTCATTCCCGGACGCAACGAGCGCTTGCTGATCGCCTCGTAAACCCCTTGGTAGACGCGGTCGACCGTGGTTTCCAGTTTCTTTTCCGTCATTCATCAACTCCTTCAGCCCTGCGCAAACAACCCTGGCGAATGAACAGCCTCTGAAAAAGGGGCTTGCACGGGCAGGTTAATCCGGGTATTTCTAAATTGCATCCAGATTTTGCATACAATAATTAGAGGAATGCACCATTATGGGTCATCCAGTTGCAATTGAAGTGCGAAACGTCTCAAAGCGATATTCCGACGATCCAGGGCTGGCTCCTGCCCTCGACAATGTTTCTGTCGACATCGCCGACAACGAATTCTTCACCCTGCTCGGCCCTTCCGGCTGTGGCAAGACCACCCTGTTGCGCACCATCGCCGGCTTCGAGCATGTCAGCGACGGCGAGATTCGCCTCGCGGGCGAGCCGGTCAATGACTTGCCGCCGTTCAAGCGTCGGGTCAACACAGTGTTCCAGAGTTACGCGCTGTTTCCGCACATGAGTGTTGCGCAGAATATCGCCTTCGGCCTCGAGATGCAGGGTCTTGATCGCAAACTGATCCCGCAGCGGGTCGATGAGATGCTCGCGCTGGTGCAAATGCAGCACCTGGCCAGGCGCAAACCCGCCGAGCTGTCCGGCGGCCAACAGCAACGGGTGGCCCTGGCCCGGGCCCTGGCGCCGAAACCGAAAGTGCTGTTGCTGGATGAACCGCTGTCGGCCCTGGACCTCAAGCTGCGCAAGGAAATGCAGGTCGAACTCAAGCGCGTGCAGAAAGAAGCCGGGATCACCTTCATTTTTGTCACCCACGATCAGGAAGAAGCGCTGACCCTGTCCGATCGCATTGCCGTGATGTCCGCCGGCAAGATCCTGCAAATCGGCACGCCCAATGAGATCTACGAGCGCCCGCAGCATCAGTTCGTCGCACAATTCATCGGCGATATCAACTTCCTCCCCGGCCACCTCAAGCGCGGCCAGCAAAACGAAAAACTCTTCGTGCCCAACGGCATGCCCGTGGAAATCCCCTGCCCGGCCCAGGGCTTCGATGGCAGCAAGGTGCAACTGGCGTTCCGCCCCGAGCGTTCGCAACTGGTCGAGCCGACCCAGCCTCACCACCTGCGCGGGGTGATCGAAGCCGTGCTGTATGTCGGCACGGCCACGCTCTACCAATGCCGCCTGAACAACGACATCAAGGTCATGCTGCGCGAGAACAACGAAGGCCTGAGCCACGGGCGGGTGGTGGGTGATCGCGTCGCGGTCAACCTGCCGCCCCACGCCTGCCTGTTGATGGAGGCCTGAGATGAGCGTCAGCAGCACTTCCCCGGCCCTCAACCGCGCGCTGTTGCTCAGCCCGGTAGTCCTGACCCTGCTGGCCCTGATCGCCATTCCGCTGGGCATCATGGGCTACATCAGCCTGTTGCCGCGCAACGTCTATGGCGGCGTCGACTGGCAGGCCAACTGGCAATTGCAGAGTTATGTGCAGCTGTTTTTCCAGGAAGGTTTCGACGGTGAGCTTGAGCTCAATTGGGTCTACGCCCAAGCGCTGTTGCGCTCGGTGTTCCAGGCCGGTGGCACCACGGTCCTGTGTTTCCTGTTCGGTTTCCCGGTGGCGTTGTGGATGTCGAGCCTGACACCGCGGCGGCGCAACCTGATGGTGTTGCTGATCACCATCCCGTTCTGGACCAACCTGCTGATCCGCAACTACGCCTGGCTGATCATCCTTCGTGAACACGGCTGGGTCGCCCAGAGCCTCAACGCGCTATTCCCGCAAGCTGGTGGCATCACCCTGCTCTACAACGACTTCGCGGTCAGCGTCGGGCTGGTCTACAGCTTCCTGCCGTTCATGATTCTGCCGATCTATTCGACCCTGGAAAAACTCGACTGGCGCCTGGTGGAGGCGGCCTATGACCTGGGTGCCAACCGCTGGCATGCATTGCGCCGGATCATTCTGCCGCTGTCGATGCCGGGGGTGATTGCCGGTGCGTTGCTGGTGTTCGTGCCAAGCCTGGGCGCCTTCATTACCCCGGCGATCCTCGGCGGCGGCAAGACGCTGATGATCGGCAACCTGATCCAGCAGCAGTTCGGCACCGCGCGCAACTGGCCGCTGGGCAGCTCACTGTCGTTCCTGTTGCTGGGGATCATGTTGCTGTCCCTGGTGCTCTACGCCCTCTATAGCCGCAATGCCGCCAAGTCCCACCGCCCGGGAGCCCAAGCATGATCGCCCTGCACCTGAAAAAACTGCCCCTGACCCGTGAGGTCAGCCTGTTGATGCTGGCCTATCTGTACCTGCCGATTTTCGTGTTGATCGCCTACAGCTTCAACGCCAACCGCTCGGCGACGGTGTGGACCGAGTTCTCCCTGGACTGGTACGGGCGCATCCTGGCCAACCCGTCGATCCAGACCGCCGCGCTGAACTCGATCATCGTCGCCAGCATCGCCACGGTGTGCGCCACGGCGATTGCATTGCTCGCGGCACTGGCGACTTACCGGCCGTTCTACGGGCAGAAAATGGTCGAGGGCGGGATCAACCTGCCACTGATCCTGCCGGAGATCGTCACCGCCGTGGCCACCCTGCTCCTGTTCATGGCACTGGGGATCAAGCTCGGTTTGCTGACGGTGATCATCGCCCACATCGGCTTCTGCATTCCCTTTGCCTATCTGCCGATCCGTGCGCGGCTCAATGACCTGGACAAGAGCCTGCTGGAAGCGGCGAACGACCTGTACGCCAACCCCTGGCAGGTGTTTCGCCGGGTGACCTTGCCGCTGCTGTGGCCGGCGGTGCTGTCCGGTTCGGTGCTGGCGTTCGTGGTCAGCCTCGACGATTTCATCATGACCTTCTTCGTCGCCGGGCCGGGTTCGACGACCTTGCCGGTGTACATCTTCTCAGCCATCAAGGCCGGCGTGACGCCGGAGATCAACGCGATCTCGACCCTGATGCTGGTGATATCCATCGTGCTGGTGGTACTGGCCTTCTGGCTGGGACAGCGCGGTAAACAACAATAAGCCTGGAGACTTCCTTTATGAGCAAGAAAGTGAAAAGCATGAGTTTCGCCGTTGCCGGTCTGGCCTTGAGTTGCTTCACCGCGTTCACCGCGCTCAGCGCCCAGGCCGCCGAGCCCAAGGAACTGTTCTTCTACAACTGGACCGACTACTACCCGGTCGACCTGCTGGCCAAGTTCGAAAAGGAGACCGGGATCAAGGTCACCATGGACGGCTACGACAGCAACGAAACCCTGCTGGCCAAGTTGCAGGCCGGCGGCGCGGCCTATGACGTGATCGTGCCGTCGCAATCGATCATGCGCACCCTGATCAACCAGAACCTGCTGCTGGAAATCGACGCCTCGGCCCTGCCCAACTTCCAGTATGTCAAACCGGCGTTCCGCGACCCGAGCTTCGACCCCGGCCGCAAGTTCTCGGCACCGTATCTGTGGGGCACCACCGGGTTCTCCTATGACAGCGCACGGGTGCCCGGCGGTAAACTCGACGACTCGTGGAAAGAGTTCTTCGAGCCACGCAAGGAACTGCAAGGCCAACTCGCCGCCCTCGACACTTCCAGCAGCGTGATCAACGCCGCCAGCCACTACCTGAATGTCGACGAATGCAGCGAAAACCCGCAGGACGCCAAGCGCATCCTCGAACTGCTGCAAAAACAGAAACCGTTCCTGAAGATGTACAGCTCGGACAACACCGTCGACCGCATGGCCAGCGGTGAAGTGATCATGATGCAGAACTGGAACGGTTCGACAGCGCGGGCCACCTTGCAGAAGAGCACCATCAAGTACGTCTACCCGCGTGAAGGCCTGGCCATGTTCCAGGACAACTTCGCCGTGCCGAAAAGCGCGCCGCACCCCGGCAACGCGAAGATCTTCATCGACTGGATGATGAAACCGGAAAACGCCGCCGCCGTGTCCAACGCCATCGCCTACGCCAACGGCATCCAGAGCGACAAGCTGATCGACGCCAAATGGCGAGTCATGGACGCCATCAACATGCCCGACGAATTCGCCTCGCGCCTGCGCCCGGAAAAGGAATGCAGCAACAAGGCGCGTGAGCTGCAGGATCGCATCTGGGCGAAGCTCAAGGGCTGATCCAAAACCGAGTCGCGGCCATCGCGGGCAAGCCAGCTCCCACAGTGATGTGTGTTGATCACAACATTTGTGAACACCCCCAAATCCTGTGGGAGCTGGCTTGCCAGCGATGAGGCCCTCCCACACAACACCGAATTTGAGGTATGCAATGACCCAACCCCGCTGGCTGCGCAACGTGCGCCCCTACGGCTCAACCGCCGAAGACCTGCTGATCGAAAACGGCCGGCTCAGCCAACGCCGCCCCGCTTCGAACAAAGCCCTGTCGGCCACTGACATCGACGGCCAGAACCAGTTGCTCACTCCCGCACTGGTGGAAAGCCACGTGCACCTGGACAAAACCCTCTGGGGCCAGCCATGGCGCCCCAACAGCGCCGGCCCGACCCTCAAGGACTACATTGCCAACGAACGGCGCATCCTGCGCGAAGTCACCACACCGATTGCGCAACGGGCCGGCGCCCTGCTGGAAAACTGCATCGCCCGTGGCTCGCTGACCATGCGTTGCCACGTCGACATCGACCCGGAGTTCGGCCTGCGGCATGTCGAGGCCATGCAGCAACTGCGCGAGCAATACCGCGACCTGATCGACCTGCAACTGGTGGTGTTCCCGCAAACCGGCCTGATCAGTCGCCCCGGCACCGCCGAACTGATGCGCGAAGCCATGGCCCTGGGCGTGGAGAACGTCGGCGGGCTGGACCCGTGCGGCATCGATAACGATCCGGTTGCGCAACTGGATTTCGTGTTCAAGCTCGCCAGCGAATTCGACCGTGGCATCGATATTCACCTGCACGACAAGGGTGAACTGGGCCTGTGGCAGATCGCGCTGATCGCCGACTACACCGAGCGCTTCGCTCGCCAGGGCCGGGTGATGATCAGCCATGCGTACTGCCTGGGGATGTTGCCGTGGAACCAGGTCAAACCGGTGGCCGAGCGCCTGGCGACACTGGGGATTTCGCTGATGAGTTCGGCCCCGGCCGATTGCGCGGTGCCGCCGTTCCTGGCCCTGCGCGAAACCGGCGTGAATGTGTGCCTGGGCTCCGACGGCATTCGTGATGCCTGGTCGCCGATGGGCAACGGCGACATGCTGGAACGGGCGATGCTGCTGGCGTTCCGCTTCGACCTGAGCAAGGACGCAGAACTGGCGGCGGCGTTCGCGGCGGCAACCGTCAATGGCGCCCAGGCACTGGGTTGCGAAGCCAATCACCTGGCGATCGGCCAGCCGGCGGACTTCCTGCTGATGCCGGTGCAAACACTGGGTGAGGCGGTGGTTTCGCGGCCGCTGCGTCAGGTCTATCGCGCGGGTCAGTTGATTGCTGCGGGTGGCCGTTTGCTGGAAAGCCGTCTGTGAAGCGCATTGGCTTGCGGGCCAGTTGCGTGGTCGGCTTCGACGGCACGCAGCATGTGCTGTGGCGCGACGGCGAAGTGGTGTTCGCAGGCTCGCGCATTGAATTTGTCGGGCGCAATTATTCGGGCCCGGTAGATCAGTGGGTTGATTACGGCAATGCGCTGATCGGCCCCGGCTTCATCGATCTGGATGCCCTCGGCGACCTCGATTCCACGGTGCTGACTCTGGACAACGGTGACGAGCGCGACATGGGCCGGATGTGGTCGGCGCAGTATCTGGCGCGTGGATCACGGGAAAGTTACAGCCCCGAAGAAGAAGTCTTCAAATACCGCTACGCCTTCACGCAGCTGATCCGCAACGGCATTACCACGGCCATGCCGATCACCTCGATGTATTACCGCGAGTGGGCCGAGACCTACGACGAGTTTGCGGCAGTAGCCGATGTGGCAGGCGCG